>CAYGPX010000230.1:0-2797 GCA_964351935.1 uncultured Rickettsiales bacterium
ATCTTGAATAGCGCGACGCTCTACCGGAGTAGAACCAGACGGTACGCATACAATGATAAATGGGCCGGTAAACCAGCGGCGATTCTGCACAGCACGAATAAAGTGCTTTAGCATTTCTTCCGCACCTTTAAAATCGGCAATTACGCCATCTTTTAGTGGGCGAATCGCCGTAATTTCAGCAGGTGTTCTACCCAACATCATTTTTGCTTCATTACCGAAAGCATAGGGGATAGTGCCACCTTTATCCTTTAAGAGTGCTACCACTGAAGGCTCGTTTAGCACAATACCGCGGGATTTTACATACACTAGCGTGTTGGCTGTGCCAAGATCGATCGCCATATCTGAAGAGAGTGAGCCAAAAAACATATTACCCTTTTTCCTTTTCCCATCGGTTTATATTCAAACGACTAGTTTTATTTCTAGTTTATTTATCTAGTCTTTTTGCTCAAGACGCAATAGCTTATTTACAGCAGAGATATAAGCTTTGGCCGAAGCCACCAGCGTATCGAAATCTCTTCCGTGGCCACTGATGCTTTCGCCGTTTCTATCAAGCCTTACCGTCACCTCTGCTTGTGCGTCGGTGCCTTTCGTTACGGCATGCACTTGATAGAGTTCAAGCTTTGCATCATGAGGAACTAGCTCTCGTATGCCTTTAAATAAAGCATCTACTGGGCCATTTCCTGCCATTTCCACAGTTTTTGCTTTGCCATCAATGGTTAACGAGATATGTGCTTTTTGTTCACCTTCAGAGCCACATACGACTTTTAAAGCAGCAAACTGCACCTTCTCATTATTTTTAATGGCACTATTGTCAATCAGCGCAAGAATATCTTCATCGTAGATTTCTTTTTTCTTGTCTGCAAGTGCTTTAAATGCATTAAATGCTTCTTCCAATGCATTGTCACCAACGCTTAATCCCATTTCTTCTAATTTCTTACGAAATGCGTGGCGGCCTGAATGTTTGCCCATCACCAATTGAGATTGGGTAAGGCCGACCGATTGTGGCGTCATAATTTCGTAAGTGCTGGCGTTTTTAAGCATGCCGTCTTGGTGGATGCCCGATTCATGCGCGAAAGCATTGGCGCCTACAATCGCCTTATTCACCTGTACGCGTTGGCCGGTGACAGTTTGGACTAACTTAGAAAGACGCATGATGTGCTCGCTACGGATGCCACTATCAAAGCCTAATTTATCAGCGCGGGTGCGGATGGCCATCACCACTTCTTCAAGCGCAGTGTTGCCTGCACGCTCGCCAATGCCGTTAATAGTCACTTCGGCTTGACGTGCGCCTGCTTGTAAAGCGGCCAGTGTGTTGGCCGTGGCAAGGCCTAAATCATTTTGCCCATGGAATGAGAAAATGGCTTTATCGGCATTAGGAACATTTTCACGCACATAGGTAAACATGTGCGCGATGTCATCGGGCAGGGCATAGCCTACGGTATCGGGCAGGTTGATGGTGGTAGCACCTGCTGCGATTGCAGTTTCTACAGCTCTGCACAAATAGTCCAAATCGCTGCGGGTAGCATCCATGGCTGACCACTCCACATCATCGGTAAAGCCACGTGCGTAAGCAACGGTGTCTTTAATCACCTCTAGCACTTGCTCGCGAGTCATGCGGAATTGGTGCTGCAAGTGAATGTCGCTGGTGGAAATAAACGTGTGAATGCGTGGGCGCTTGGCAGGTTTTACGGCCTCGGCTGCACGTTCAATATCGGGCTTTTTAGCGCGTGAAAGTGAACAAATAGCAGCATCTTTCGTGCGCTCTGCGATGGCTTTTACCGATTCAAAATCGCCTTGGCTTGCCATCGCAAAGCCAGCTTCAATCACATCGACACCCATTTTATCTAGCCCGTCGGCCACCAATAGTTTTTCTTCCTTGGTCATCGACATGCCCGGCGATTGCTCGCCATCGCGCAAGGTGGTGTCAAAAATGGTGATGCGGTCTTGTTTTTTCGTCATGCTATTTTGTCCTGTGTCATTCTGTTCATGGTTTTAGCGGAAAATTTTTGTTTTTTCCAGCGCGATAGTCACTTGCTGATGCAGAATGGGGAGTATTTTGAAGTTTTATTATAAAAAACCCCGCCGCTTGCATCACAAGGGGCGGGGTTTGTATTCAGTCACAGCTGTGAGTCAAAAATACTTACGCCGCCTCTTCTTTTACGAGTTTGTTTTTCGCAATCCAAGGCATCATTTTACGAAGTCGTGCACCCACTTTTTCAATAGGGTGTTGTGCTTCGCGTTCACGAATTTTTTCAAGGTTATGTGCACCTTGCGTGCTGCGATCAGCCATGAAATCACGCGCAAACTTGCCGCTTTGAATGTCGGTCAGTGCTTGCTTCATCACTTTTTTGGTTTCAGCGGTCACAATTTTAGGGCCGGTTACATAATCACCAAACTCAGCGGTGTTAGAAATTGAGTAACGCATGTTTGCCAAGCCACCTTCGTAGATTAAGTCTACGATAAGTTTGGTTTCGTGCAAACACTCAAAATATGCCATTTCTTCAGGGTAGCCAGCTTCAACTAAGGTTTCATAACCCGCTTTAATCAATTCGCTAATACCACCGCAAAGTACGGCTTGCTCGCCAAATAGATCGGTTTCGCACTCGTCGCGGAAGTTGGTTTCGATGATGCCACTGCGGCCGCCACCAACACCAGAAGCCCAAGCTAGTGCTAAGTCTTTGGCTTTGCCAGAAGCATTTTGTGCAACGGCGATTAGGCATGGCACGCCGCCACCTATTACAAATTCACCACGTACAGTGTCACCAGGGCCTTTTGGCGCAGTCAAGATTACGTCTAA
>CAYGPX010000231.1:0-2796 GCA_964351935.1 uncultured Rickettsiales bacterium
CGGAAAGTCGCGTATGCAGGCGCACGGGATGGTAGATGCTGCGCTAAAAGGTAAGATGGGTGGCGAGTTGCATGCGCTGCAGTTGAAGACTGAAGCGAAGTAATTTTTATATTGCACCCTGCAAAGTTTCGCGTGCTAACGGCTCATTGGGGTTTTCTAACCACATCTGAGAAAAAGAATATAAAATATAAAATATAAAAAACGGAGAAACAAAATGACCAATGCAACATTTAAAGCCATTCAAAAAGAAATTGACGACAACGCAGTAGTACTTTTCATGAAAGGTAACGCAAAGTTTCCGCAATGTGGATTTTCAGCAGTGGTGGCCGATATTTTAGGGCGCTCAGGTGTGACTTATAAAGACATTAACGTTTTGGCAGATCCTGAATTGCGCCAAGGTATTAAAGATTTTAGCGACTGGCCAACCATTCCGCAGCTTTATGTAAAAGGCGAGTTTATTGGCGGCTGCGATATCATCCGCGAAATGGCTGATAGTGGTGAGTTAGAGCAGTTATTTACCGAAAAAGGCGTGAAGTAAGCAACCATGAAAACAGCAGCAATTCAACTTAATCAGCTGGGGAAAATTTATCGTACTAAAAACGGTAAAGAAAAAACAGCACTGCACGGCATCGATTTAACCGTGCCTGAAGGTTCATTTTTTGGGTTGCTTGGGCCAAATGGTGCAGGTAAATCGACGCTGATTAATATTTTAGCTGGCACAGTGGTGAAAACATCGGGTGATGCTGCTATCTGTGGATACGATATTACCTCCTCGCCAAAGTCGGCACGTCGCTCCATTGGTATTGTGCCACAAGAATTGTTGTTAGACACCTTCTTTACGGTAGAAGAAGCCTTAGAAAACACCGCAGGTTTTTATGGCGTGCCAAAAGCAAAGCGCCGCACGGCTGAAATTTTGGAAGCCGTAGGGCTTGCTGATAAAAAAAACGCCACGCCGCGCAGTCTTTCGGGTGGAATGAAGCGTCGCTTGCTGGTGGCCAAGGCCATGTGTCATTCACCCAAAGTGCTAGTGCTGGATGAGCCAACAGCCGGAGTGGATGTAGAGCTGCGTCAGCAATTGTGGGAATATGTGCGCAAGCTGAACAGCCGCGGCACTACTATTTTGCTTACCACGCATTATTTAGAAGAAGCCGAAGAGCTGTGCGATCGTATTGCCGTGATTGACGATGGGCGTATTATCACTGAAGGTAGTAAGAAAGAAATTATGGGCACAATTGACCGTAAAAAATTGATTATCACCCCTAATGAAAAAATCACCGAAGTGCCAGCCGCGATGGCAGGGTTTTCAACGCTAGTGAATGAGCTTGGCGCACTTGAAGTGACTTATCGCAAGCAAGATACTTCCGTCGAGCAAGTGCTAAAGGCATTTCATAAAAGCAAGCTTACTATTGGCGATTTATCGACCGAAGAAGCTGATTTAGAAGAAGTGTTCAGGCTGCTGACGAAGAAAAAGAGCGCGTAAGCCTAAGTAATAAAGTTAGCCTACTAGCTTCTTTACCGCATCTGTCAGTTTGGTTAATTCTTTTTTAGTGATGGTAAACGGTGGCATAATATAGATGATGTCACCAAATGGGCGCAGCCAGACGCCTTCTTTCACGGCTTGCTCGCGCATTTTGAATATTTCATCCCAGTTTGTATCTAGCTGCACGACACCAATGGCACCTTTTATACGTACATCAATCACTTTAGGGTGGTTGCGAAGTGCTTCCAGCTCTTCGTAAAGTTGGGTCTCTATCGTTTCTACTTGCGTTAGGCGTGGCTCTGTTTCAAATAAATCGAGCGAGGCATTGGCGGCCGCGCATGCCAGCGAATTTGCCATAAAAGTGGGGCCACACATGAGCGCGTGTTCTAGTTTGTCACTTAAAAAAGCATCAAACACTTCTTGGCGTGCAAGCGTGGCGGCCAGCGTCATTGTGCCGCCGGTGAGTGCTTTGCCTAAGCACATAATATCGGGTGTAATGCCGGCTTCTTCGCAGGCAAACATCAAACCGGTGCGCCCAAAGCCTGTCATCACCTCGTCGGCGATGAACAATAAGTCGTGCTTTTTTACGATGCGGTAAATTTCAGCCAGCGTGTCGGGTGAGTGAAACTTCATGCCGCCTGCGCCTTGCACCAGCGGTTCAATCACTACGCCTGCTACCAAGTTGCTAACGCCTTTTAGCATGTAATCCATTTCACTGAATTCATATTCGTCACTCGGAATTTTGAGGCACATTTGCATGGGCATATAGTTATTGAACGCTTTATGCATGCCTTTATCGGGATCGCACAGCGACATGCACCCCATCGTATCGCCATGGTAGCCATGCTCAAAACTTAGGAATTTGCTACGATTCTTTTCGCCCTTGTTGCGCCAGTATTGCACGGCCATTTTCATCGCAGTTTCAACTGCAGTGGATCCTGAATCGGTGAAGAAAACTTTTTCCAGCCCCGTAAGCTTAGAAAGTCGCGCTGCGAGGCGATAGGACTGCTCGTGGCTTGTGCCTGCAAACATCACATGCGGCATGGTTTTTAGCTGTGCTTCCATGGCTTTGATGATGTGCGGATGGTTATAGCCATGGCAGGTGCTCCACCAAGAGGAAATGCCATCTAACAACTTTTGCCCATTTTCCAGCGTGAGATAGCAACCTTCGGTGCTCGCCACTTTGATGGGCTCAGGCATGGTTTGCATTTGGCTATAAGGGTGCCAAATGTGATCTTTGCCTTCGTTAAACCATGTGGGCGCTGATTTTGGCATATAGACTTTAACTCTTAAGCAGAGGTTGCGGTTCTTTCGTG
>CAYGPX010000232.1:0-2795 GCA_964351935.1 uncultured Rickettsiales bacterium
GGGGTTAATTGGAGCTGTCATTATCCTCAACCCCAATATGCAGTCATTTGAAATGGTTTCATTTATGGTGCTATTTGTTTCACTTTTGTGGGGAATAAATGCAGTTATTATTAAGATGCTTACGAGAACGGAATCTTCCAGAAGTATTGTTTTTTATATGTCGGCAATTATGGCGCCACTTTCGTTGCCGGTAGCGCTTTATTTTTGGCAATGGCCAACGTTAGAGCAATGGCTTTGGATTATAGCACTTGGTTTAACATCCACCATTTCGCAACTCACTTTATCAAAGGCCATGACAAAGGCAGATTTGTCGGTGATCATCCCTTATGATTTTAGCCGATTGGTATTTGCCTCTATCATGGCGTATGTTTATTTTTCTGAGGTAGTAGAGCTTAGCACAATAGTAGGTTCAACTATTATTGTGGGTAGTGCATTTTATATTGCTAGGCGCGAGATTCAGGCGGCCGACATATATAGAAAGAGCTAAATTTCGACATGAAAGTGAGATAAATATTTTTCAATCTATAGGTGATGTGGTTGACAAAATTACTAAATTTGTTATGTTATGGGACATAAACTTTTAGAGAAAATGGCGCCAAGCTTATGGTAGAAAATATAAAATCAGACGTTTCAGTTAGTTATAGCACTTTTAGCGATCATAGATTTGCTGTCCCATTTTCTGATCAAAAACGTTTGGTTGAAAAGCACGAGGATGGTTTTAATCGGCTTTACACACTTTTTTTGACGGCTACTAATTCTGTTAGAAAAGAGAATTTTGCACAAGAAGTGCAAAAGTTTAGAGAAGCTGTGTTGCGCGATGTGCGTCGTTTCTTTTTCCATAACTCTGAAGATATTACATTGCTTCGTGCCCTTTATAAAGACGCTGGTCTTTTACGTGATGGGCATAGCGCGGGCAATAAAATACTTGCTGCTGTATAGCACTTTCTTTGTTTCTATTTAAAAAACACTTTTAAACCCATCAAGTTACATGTTTTGGTTATGAACATGGCAAACCTATTTGCTTGGCTTAATGATATATAGGCCAAGCAAATACGTATAGATGTTTTGTTTTGCTGCGAGATGTTTTTAAAGTGCCATATACTCAGGTAGAAGCTTTTCATTCAGCGAAAAAAGCTCGCTTACAGAAACTGAAGCACTTCCATTAAGGCTTAATGTATCACCTTTTGTTGTGCCAATAACCGTTGTTTCAATGCCGGCTTCCTCTGCTTTCTCAGTAAGCTTATCAAGCGCTTCATTGCTAACTGTTATAATATAACGCGCTTGATCTTCGCCGAATAGCGTAGCAAAAAGGGGTTGATCAGAAGGGATGTGAAGCTCTGCTCCAATCGTGTTTGGCATCGCCATTTCAGCCAGTGCTACATATAAACCGCCATCAGAAATATCATGACATGCAGTTATGTTGCCTGCAAGAATTTGCTCACGCACAAAGTTGCCATTGCGTTTTTCAAGCGCAAGGTCAACGGTGGGCGCGGCACCTTCTTCGCGGCCTTCAATTTCACGCAAATAAAGCGAAGAGCCAAGATGGCCTTTGGTTTCACCCACCAGTACGATATTTTCACCAGCTTTGAGAAAGGCTTTACCAATTGCTTTGCTTGCATCCTTAATAATGCCTACACCGCCAATGGTTGGGGTGGGTTGAATGCCTTCGCCTTTGGTTTCATTATAAAGTGACACATTGCCTGAAATAACAGGGTAATCCAGCGCTTTGCAGGCTTCAGCAATTCCTTCAATACAGCCAACCAGCTGCCCCATAATATGTGGACGTTGAGGGTTGCCAAAGTTTAAGCAGTTGGTAATAGCAAGTGGTGTTGCGCCCGTTGCGGTGATGTTACGCCATGTTTCAGCAACGGCTTGCTTGCCGCCTTCAAACGGATTGGCAAAACAATAGCGCGGGGTGCAATCGCTAGAAATGGCTAGTGCTTTATTGGTGTTGTGAATGCGTACAAGTGCGGCATCGCCACCTGGGCCTGCGAGTGTATCGTTCATTACTTGCGAGTCATATTGCTCCCAAATCCAGCGTTTGCTGGTGAGATCAGGGGTGGCAATCAATTGCTTTAGCACATCATTCACATCAGCCGGAGCTTTCAAATCGCTTACTTTTATTTGAGGACGCGCAGGTGTAGGTGTATGAGGGCGATCATAGATTGGTGCTTCTTCCGAAAGTGGATTTACCGGAAGGTCGGCCACTATTTCGCCATGCGCTTTTAATATCATACGTCCGGTATTGGTGATTTTTCCAATGGTGGCGTAGTCAATTTCCCATTTCTCGAAAATCTCAAAGGCCATCTTTTCTTTTTCGGGCTTAATCACCATCAACATACGTTCTTGCGATTCAGAGAGCATGATTTCGTAAGGAGTCATATGCTCTTCACGCACTGGCACGGTGTCAAGGTCTAGCTCAATGCCTGTGCCGCCTTTACTGGCCATTTCAAGCGACGAACAGGTTAAGCCTGCAGCGCCCATATCTTGAATAGAAAGAATGGCATCAGTTGCCATCAACTCTAAACATGCTTCAAGCACACGTTTTTCAGTGAATGGATCACCCACTTGTACGGTTGGGCGTTTTTCTTCG
The DNA here is from genome assembly GCA_964351935.1 of uncultured Rickettsiales bacterium. Lineage (GTDB taxonomy): Bacteria > Pseudomonadota > Alphaproteobacteria > Rickettsiales > CAYGPX01 > CAYGPX01. The sequence continues at coordinate 2,594 of CAYGPX010000232.1, forward strand.
ATGGTTTCATCAAATTCAGCCGAGGCCATGGTAGCACCATGAATGCCATCGCGACCCGTTTTAGAACCAAAATACACAATTGGGCTGCCAATATCTGACGCAGCAGAATAGAAAATTTTATTGGCATCGGCCAAGCCAACATTCATTGCATTCACAAGAATATTGTCGTTGTAAGAAGGGTGGAAAATACACTCTCCACCAA
>CAYGPX010000233.1:0-2745 GCA_964351935.1 uncultured Rickettsiales bacterium
GCATTATGGAGCATATTGAAGAGGCAGGCATTCACTCAGGTGATTCAGCATGTTCGCTTCCGCCACACTCTTTAAGCCAAGCCATTTTAGATGAAATTAAAGATCAGACAAAGAAACTAGCACTCGCACTGCAAGTAAAAGGATTGATGAATATCCAGTTTGCGATTCAAGGAAAGGATATTTACATTTTAGAAGTAAATCCGCGTGCAAGCCGCACGGTACCATTTGTTGCTAAAGCGACCAACGTTGCGATTGCAAAAATTGCATCACGCGTAATGGCGGGGGAATCACTCAAAAGCTTTAAACTTAAAGAAACCCATTATAAGCATATTGCGGTGAAAGCGTCACGTTTCCCATTTGCTCGCTTCCAGAATTCAGATGTATTGCTTGGACCTGAAATGAAATCTACCGGTGAAGTAATGGGGCTTGATAAAGGCTTTGGAAGAGCCTTTGCTAAAGCGCAAATAGCAGCTGGAAACCCTGTCCCAACAGAAGGAAAAGTATTTATTTCCGTAAGGGATAAAGATAAGAAGTCAGCCCTTGCTATCACAAAGGACTTGATGGAGCTTGGCTTTAGCCCTGTTGCCACTCGTGGTACGGCAAAATATCTGAGTGACCATGGCGTAGTCGTTGAAACGGTGAATAAGGTACTTGAAGGCCGTCCACATATTGTAGACCGCATGAAAGACGGTGAAATTTCGCTCGTCATTAACACCACCGAAGGTACGCAAGCAATTTCAGATAGTTTTAGCATTCGCCGTTCTGCATTGATGCATAAAATTCCTTATAGCACTACCGTGGCAGGCTCACAGGCACTGGTAAAAGCTATCCGTCGATTAAAAGCGGATAAAGGGCTTGAAGTCAGAGCGTTACAGTCCTATTTTGTTTCTTGAAAAATTTAGAAGCACATACTAAACAGTATTGGGCTTTTCAAATATTGCTGATTTGCTTTTCAGGCAGCAAATAATTGGAAGCAAATATACTAAGTATTATATAACACAATCAGTGACTATAAATTTTGAAAGTCAAAGCATCTTATATTTGACTTATTTTTATCTATCAGGGAGATACGCATTATGAGTGGGAAAGCACCAATTACTTCTGAAGGATTCGAAAGACTTAAAGAAGAAATTCATCGCATCAAAACTGTAGACCGCCCTGCTATTACGCAACAGATTGCGGAAGCAAGAGCACATGGCGACCTTTCCGAAAATGCCGAGTATCATGCAGCTCGTGAGAAGCAAAGTTTTTCCGAGGGACGCTTAGCTACCCTCGAAGATCTAGAAGTACGCGCTGAAGTAATCGATGTGTCATCTTTGGGCGGAAAGAAAGTGACGTTTGGTGCTACTGTAAAACTTGTGGATGAAGAAAGCGACGAAGAAAGCACCTATCAAATTGTCGGTGAATATGAAGCAGATATAACAAAACGCCGCATTTCTATTATCTCTCCACTTGCACGTGGGTTAATTGGGAAGCATGTGGGAGACTCAGTTGAGATTGTGACACCAAAGGGATCTCGTTACTATGAAATTCTCAATGTTGAGTTTAAATAATGCAAGGCATTACTATTACTCCTGCGCAAGTAGATGAATTTGCTCTTATTTGGCCCACCTTTCAAGAAGTGACCAAAACGGGTGATACGTTCATTTATCCCCACGATATCGATTATTTTGATGCAGAAGAAATTTGGATGAAAGGTACCAATGCCTACTTGGTGTGGAAAGAAGACCAAGTCATTGGCAGCTACGTAATTCGTCCCAACAAAGTCGGACACGGATCACATGTTTGCAATGCAGGGTTCATGCTACATCCTGATCATCAGAATCATGGCATCGGTCGCTATATGGGCAAGCATGCGCTTGAGCAAGCAAAGAAGCTAGGCTATCTTGCTATGCAGTTTAATATTGTTGTTAGCACTAATCTGCGCTCGGTGGCTTTATGGAAATCACTAGATTTTAAAATTGTTGGCACGGTACCTGAAGGATTCCGCCACCAAGAAAAAGGGCTGGTAGATATTTACATCATGCACCGCTATTTATAATATAATAGCTAGCCTGAAGCTTTATCCGCAGCACACTTACACCTTATATATAAAATACTATCCGCCAATTGCTTTTAGGAAGGCACGTTCAAGGTTTTTCTCGGATGATTGCTTTAGAAATTGCTTTGGTTCACCGGTAAATAGAATACTTCCATCATGAATAATGGCAACACGATCGCAAATTTCTTCGATATCAGATAGAATATGCGAACTAAAGAAAATTGTATGACCCGCCTTTTTATATTCCAACAATAAGTCTTTTAGCTGGATACGCGCTTGGGGATCAAGCCCACTCATTGGTTCATCTAACAAGAAAAGTGGTGTTTCTGCCAAAAATACCGAAAGCAATCCTAACTTCTGCCCCATACCTTTTGAATAGCTACTCACACGACGATGTAGCACCTCAGGATCCAGCTTTAATATAGCAGCCTTTTCTTTTGCCTTTTTTATATCAAGTGCTTTGCCATAATATGAGAGTGCAATAGAAAGAAACTCCTCTCCCGTAAGCAGTGGAGAGGGAAAAAACTTTTCAGGTAAATATGAAATATGACGACGACTTTCAGGCGCTAACGTTGATTCACCAAAAAAAGTAACATGACCATCATCTTGCTTTAAAAGGTTCAGGATAATTTTTATCATGGTTGTTTTACCAACACCATTTAAACCAATAAGACCAAATATTTCACCTTCTTTCACTTCTAAAG
>CAYGPX010000234.1:0-2743 GCA_964351935.1 uncultured Rickettsiales bacterium
CACCCGCAGTAAACGACCATGGGTCATATTGGGGGATTTCATGTAGGCGAAGCAGCAATCTTCCCGCCTCTAGATGCCAGAAACCATCAGGGTCTTGCAAAATGGGAGTTGCTAGCAAATGGAAAAACAAAGCTGAAAAAACAAAAATAAAGCACAAAAACGGCAGCTTAAGCAAATATGACTTACTCATCATTATTCACCCCATAAGACTCGGCAATAACGTATAGCGGACGATGCTTTGTCTCTTTAAATATTTTATTCAAATAAAGCCCCATCACACCAAGGCTTAACAATTGCATCCCTCCTAAAAAGAGCACTGCCGTCATCAACGAGGCATAGCCCGGCACATCCACCCCAAACACCAATGTACGAACAGCGATAAATGCCGCATAACCAACCGCAAACAACGATACAAAACCACCAAGATATATCCATAAAACCAAGGGCAATGTACTAAATGAAACAAGCCCATCCCACGCCAATTGCCACAATTTAAAGAGGCTAAAATGACTTTCTCCCGCCACTCTTTCTTTGCGCTCAAAATAAAGATGGTGCGTATCAAACCCAGGCCAAGCAAACAACCCTTTCATCATACGCGTGCGCTCAGGCATAGACTTAACTACATTCACTATCCTTCTGTCTATTAAGCGGAAATCCCCCGCATCAGGGGTCATATTTACTGATGAAACTGCATTAAACACTCGGTAAAACGCCTTAGAAAGAAACCGCCTCACCAAACCTTCTGTTGCGCGTCTTTTTCTTACAGCAAGTACCATTTTCTTGCCTCTTTTCCAGTGCTCAATCATTTCAGGAATAAGTTCTGGTGGATCTTGCAAATCTGCGTCAATGGGGATAACGGCATCACCTTTTGAAAGATCAAGCCCTGCACTAAGTGCCACTTCCTTCCCAAAATTACGAGACAGTGCAACCACCTTCACTCGTTCATCTTTTTTGTGCTGCTCAAGTAAGGCTCGGAGTGTTTCATCCTTACTTCCATCATCTACGCAAATAATTTCCCAACAGTAAGGCAGCGTATTAAGCACCGCTATTGTGCGCTCAAAAAAAGTGCTTAAAACCGCCACTTCATTATAAACTGGCACGACAAGTGACAGCATTTGTAACTTTTCTTTTGCCACTATCTTTTTAGACACATCACCCACCTATATTTCTGGAATTCATCATAAATAACATTCCCTAACCGTCACTCAGAAATCAGCTCGGCAACTTCATCTGCGCAGGCCGGCGCCAATGTCCAACCATACATACCATGCCCACTATTGATAAAAAGATTATTATATTTTGTTTTTTCTATAATCGGTTGGCTATTGGGCGTGCACGGCCTCAAACCGCACCTAACTTGATAGCTAAGTGGCTTTAATTCAGGGATACGCAACGAAGCGCAGCGATGAATATGCTCAACGCTTTTTTCATCAATTTTATCTACCTGACCACCCAGATGAAACATACCCGAAACCATCAACTTACCATCCATCGGAACAAATACCACTTTATGCTGATGGTCCGTTACACTACAGCCCAACTTGGCATCTGTATCATAAACAAGCGTATAGCCTTTTACCGGAAAAATAGGGAACTTCAGCCCAATGGCATCTACCAGCTGATTAGTTTGCGCGCCAGTACATAGCAAAAACTTATCTGCTTGATATAAACGCCCTTCTTTTGTTTCAACCGCTTGCATTTCTTTATCGCTATGCCAGCGTTTTATAGGGCTATCAAACGAGATAGTAAACCCATCCTGCTGCTTTAGAAACTCCAGCAAATCCCAACAAAACTTGGTGCAATCTGCCGTTTCATCAATGTTAGAATAAACAGCACCCACCATATCTTCATTTAAAGTAAATGCCCCTAAAAGCTTCTGGCATTCTTGTTTATCAGGCCATTGCTGCTCAATGCCCAAGCCCTGAAGCTGCTGTGAAAAAGATTTTGCGCTAGCAAGCAACTGCTCGGTATGAAAAATCTGCATCTTCCCTTTAGAGTGACTTGAGAGTTTGATACCCGTCTCTCCAAGCAGCTGCGCAAACAGCTCTCTACTTTTGAGAGAATGCTTAAGCAGTTCACTACGATTATGTAAAAATTTTGAAGGGAGCGATTGCATCAACAAGCGCATTCCCCATACCAACATTTCCCTATCAAACTGACGTACTTGAAAGCCTGGCACTTTCCTTAAAAGAATAGCAGGCAACATTCTAAAAAGTGACGGGCTACCAATTGGATTTACATATGTATATGAAAGCTGAGCGGCATTTGCGCCACTGGCTTTAGATGCCACAACTGCGCCGCTCTCAAGCACTTGCACCTCATGCCCACGTTTTAGAAGATAGTAAGCACTAAGCAAACCCGATATACCAGCTCCAATAACAACAATTCGCATACGAAGTCTCAACTACTATTAATAAAGATTCACCTATCACACCCAATCTAGCCAGAAAGAAAACAACTTAATAGACTTTTTATATGCTTTTAGGCATGATTGCATCAAAAGGCTACATAGTTTAGCATCACATTTTCACTTGGGGTGGAAACACTTAACATGATGGTAAGAAAAAAGCGCCACTCCACTTAATCTATAAGAATAATGCAAAACATTTATTTATCAGCCACCATTCTTTCCCTCATAGCTGGAAGCTCTATTTTTCTAGGAGCCTTACTTGCTAGCAAGGAGCATATTCGCCGCCACTGGCTTAAGGAAGAACTCCATCATGGTGTGACGGCATTTGGTGGA
>CAYGPX010000235.1:0-2716 GCA_964351935.1 uncultured Rickettsiales bacterium
ATATCATAGTCATTACTAACTAAATTCTGGACCTAATTATAGGGGGCATGTCAGCCTGATAAATACCACTTTTCTCTCCCAACTCAGTATGCAGTTTGTGGATTTCCTCATTGCGAATGGATGAGATCTTGCGCTTATAAAAATGGGATAGATGCTTCTTCACCTCACGCTCATCATACTTCCATGAGCGTTTATATTTCTTGCTAAAGCGTTCCATATAGAGATTGAAGAGCTCTTCAAAAGTCATTTCATCGCGGACGGCGCGTTTCTCTGCCTGTGGATTTTTGCCGACCGCTATCTCACCTTTTCTCTGGGCTGCTAATTTACGAGCATTCTCAAGGCTGAGGTCAGGATAGCGCCCCAACGTAATCCGCTCATCCCTTCCTTCGATTTTCTTGCGCACAAAGAACGTCTTCGTTCCGGTAGGAGTCACCGAGATGGAAAGCCCCGTCTCTTTGGTATCGTGGTAATATGCACGCACCGATTTAACCGGCGCAAGGAGTGCCTCTATTTCTTTCTTGGTAAAGTTAAAGCGTTTGGCTGCCATTTTCTTTGATAAATGCTCGTATAAGTTGATGTAGTTACGTAAACATTAATCTATAGAAAAAAGCTAAAGTAAACCCTTAAAATTGTTCGAACAATTAAGTAATTCAATATGTTGGATATTTTTATGAAAATAATTTCTGCAAACAGAAGAAGCTCAATCCGACAACCCAAGGCTGCGTAGCATTTTAAGAGCAAACTCCACGAGATGGGTTCCATGAAATACTTTCCCGAAAGCAGTAAACTATAGTTTACTAAACATGCCTTAATGCTGATTTCAGTAAAGTATAGTTTACCAGAAAGTGCCATTTATACGATTTGGTAAAATATAGTTTACTATAACGGTCGCCTGTCCATAAGTCGCAGCATTATACAGCCTACGCGACATAAGATGCATGATAATGCCGTTTAAAGCATTCTCACAATCCCGGCCAATCCAAAGTCTCACTTTAGATTAGGCGAAGAACATGCTATCTTATTCACCAACATTCATCCCGCTTCCGGTGCCACTTTCGCCCGAATTTAGAACATGTACTAAGAAAAATGAAAATTAAGAATATAGAAAAATGGTCAGATCGAGATATTGAGAATGAAATATCACGGCTTCAGCGAGTCATAAAAGAATGGGCAATATCTAAAGACCTATGGTTTGACTCTGGTTTTAAATCATATTTAGAGCATGTTAATGGAGAGCCCAGCTCTCCACCTGTTGTAACAATGCTATATTCCGACGGCGATTTTATGCGCTGCATTTCAGGCGATTTATGTTCAGGTTTGGATATTGAATTTTTTGATTTGCTTGAAGAGCATGGCTATTGGTTTGAAACCATTGATGGTGTCACACTTGCGATTTATCCGAATGATGAAACGCTATCAAAGAAGTTTGAAGAGTATTTTCACTGGCAATGGGTTTGCAGCCTTGTAACTGAAGATACCTCGGATGTTTATGAAGAGCTTTATTCTCATTTCCTAAACAATCCAGATGATCTCCATAAACTGGAATGGCGAGAGTTCGAAATATTACTGTTTAGAATCTTCCAGAACCATGGGTTCAAAGCAATCTTGGGTCCTGGACGTGGCGATGAGGGCATTGATATACGGTTATGGCAAGAAGACCCATTGGGGGATATCCTCACTGTAGTTCAAGCAAAAAAATATGCACCTCACAGAAGTATAGGCCAAACAGATGTTGCTGCCCTATATGGAGTTAGCATGGTTGAAAGCGCACAAAAAGCTCTCTTTGTAACAACTTCTAACTATGCGCCTGTTGCGAAAAGATTTGCTGCTAGAACATCTGGAGTATTAGAATTAGCCGAAAAAGAAGTTATTATCGATTGGTGCGGCAAGGCCACCGCAGGTGTGATTGCAGACAAGTCATCTCTATTATCTGAAAAGAGCATAGAGGCAATAATAGGATGGCTTTCAAAAAAAGCAGACCATCACGTTGTTCATGCGACGTGGGGATATAATATGATTCATAACAATTTTGCTGTTGTTGTAAAAGAAAGTAAGCATGCAGCATTATTGATGGGGCTTACAAATCAAACTTTGAACGATGATGGATACGGCCAAAGGGGTAATGAGGTACCAATTCTTGACCCAAATTTAAGTAAATCTCTTTTGCGACCCGATAATGTATGGCGTGCAAAACGAAGCGAAGATAATGGGCGTATTTCTTATTGGGATGGTGAGCGCCTTTATTCAGTATGGAATGGGCAGCCAATGAATTTTGATTACATGGACTAACACGCTTTTATAATAAAAAGACCACCCGATTCTGGTGCCGCTTTTGCTCGAATCCGGTGCCGCGCTGGTGCCGCTTTAGGCATGAAAAAGGGGGAAGTTTGGTGAAATGGTGTGAAGGGTTGAAATGGCCTAACCCTTTGATAGATAAACCTAAGTAAATATAGGTAAATACCCTTATATATCAACAGCTTGCACTCATAACCTGAAGGTCGTTAGGTCGCTTTTTATAACCCACTGAAATATATAGAGATTTTTTTCAAGAATATGGCCTTTTTGAGTATTTTTCGTCTCAAATTATATACAGGCATGCATATACATGAATAGATTCCTTATACCAAAAAGCTACAGAAAAGCTAACAGCAACGTATAAAAACCCTATTTAGCCTCAAGCAATTTGCGAATGGGATGCGTCATCTAATTGCAAATA
>CAYGPX010000236.1:0-2712 GCA_964351935.1 uncultured Rickettsiales bacterium
TAGCTTGAGTGCCATTACTTTTTTTGCAGAATTTACAAGTTGTTCAGGTGTTGCTTTTATGTCGGCTGTTTTATTGTAGCCTTCTAAAAGAGGGCTGACTGACTTCCATGTTGGTGCGGGCAATTCTTTGCTCGTTTTGTTTTTTGGTGCTCCCAAACCAACACGAGTGGCAGCCATCCCCAAATCATACAGAGGTGGCGCAAACCCTTGTTGGAATGTTTCGTAGTCTAGAACAACAATGTTAGTTCCATCAAAAAGCATGTTCGCTTCAACCATATCAAAATGGCTAGGTGCCGTACCGGGTGCATCTATTAAAAGTTCACCCTCTTTAAATAGCTGAGCACATTCCTCTAACACTTTTCTTTGTTCAGAAGAAATCTTCAATTGTTCAAAAATTTTGCCGCTTTTTATGAAATTGATGCCATTTTTCCACATTTCATACTGCTCGAGAGAGCCTTTTTTAATTACATCAAGCTGATTTGGGTTTAAAATTTTTAAGATATTTCCCATGGATCCGATTGTTTTTCCCAGCTCAAAGAGGGTTCGATAGTTGGAACATGGGTGTTTACCTTCAAGAAAGCTCTGAAAAACAACGTCATAACCTTGAAATGTGCTAACATTACTACCTAAAGCATTTGGAAGTATCTGTGGGGTAAGTATTCCGTTTTCTCTGAATTTTTTGAAAATACTACTCCCTAATTCCATTGTTTCTTTAGATAAACCTGCTTTTACATTAATGAACACTTTAGTTTGACCATGATATGGTTGCTTTAGTGTTAGTAGATATTTTCCCTGCTGAGTATCAGAAAAGAAAGGGTTGTTTTGATAGTCTAACAGCGCCTTGATACTTTCTATTTGGATATCAGAAGGCAGGTATTGCGAAAGAAAAGCTCTTACAAATTCGTCACGTTTTTTTGGTAATTCGTGCGTGAACATTGCATCATTTGGGTAATCTGTACCGGCCCACGACCAAATATTTCTTATATTTCTCACGATTTAACTCCGGCAAGCTTAATAAATATATTGCTACTTAAGCATTAGTATAAAGAAAAATTCAAAATAGTAACAGAATAAGAAAAGAAGATATGTATATTAATCTCAATTATAGGAAGACACTCATTTAGTACGGCGATGAGTAAGATGGTACTATATACTTGACGAAAAAAGAGAGTTAAGCTAGTTTACGCGGCCTTAAATGGTTTTTGCCAAAGCAAAACCTTTTGATTTCTCGTGGCGGGTGTAGCTCAGTTGGTTAGAGCGCCAGTTTGTGGTACTGGAGGTCGCGGGTTCGAAACCCGTCACTCGCCCCACTTTAGTCTTTATTTGTTCCCTGCTCGTTTTACTAAACTTGCATTAAAACACAACTTACGTTGGCTGACGGCTCGCGCGGTTTCCTAACCATAGTTTTTTCCTCAATAAAACACATGCACGGCAATAAAGGCAAAGAAGAAGCCAATCGCATAAATTGCAACTGACAACCAGTAAATCCATGCGCTCACGCGGCGCAGGCGTGTGCAGGCTTTAGCTTTCACAGGGTCAATCGGGCAGGGTGCATTGCGCCCATGCCAGCGCATAATACCTGCTACAAGCAGCAATATGCCAGCAATGCTAAACGTCCATAGCTTATATTTAGAGAGTGCTACCAGCCACGGTGCGCTGGAAACCAGCCCAGCCAGTGCCGCACCTGCACCGAGAGTCACCAACAGTGCAGGCAGCGCGCAACATAGCAATGTGCCTACCGACGTGAATAAGCTCAACGTCGGCAGCAGCGTTTCTTTTATGCCAAAGTTTGAAGGTTCTTTTTCCATATCAGCAGCCTTTTTTGATGGTGGTAACGTTATAGCCTGCATCATGAATCAACTGATTAATGACCGCATCATCGAGCGTTCTGCCATCGTTTAGTTGAATGGTAACGATGCCTTTATCCAAATCTACGCTGATGTCTTTAACTTCATCGTGTTTGCCAAACAGTTTTTCAAGCGCACGTGCGCAGAAATCACACACAAGGCCATTCACTTCGGCCGCGACGGTGTTTTCATCGCAGGCGGCCAATGAAGGTTGCGCGAATGAAGCAAGTAGTGAAAAAGTAATAATACTAAATAAAGTTTTCATATTGGTTCTCCTTAAAATCGAATCACAAGGTTAAATAATAGGTCGCCATCGTCACTGGCGCCAATTTCGGTGAGATATTCACCTTTAAAAAAACGTACCATCGGCGTGAAGGTGATTTCGTCATCCTTCTTGAGGGTGTGGTCAACCTGCAGCATTAGCCATGTGTGCAAATCGCCATAATCGCCAATGTAAGGCGCAATACCTACGCGCGCCTTTTGTTGGTAAGATTTTTCAATATCGCCGGCATAGGTAAGGCGGTTTTCATAGGAGGTGAAAAACCTTCGATTTTCCCAGTCTGCTGCAAGGCCGGTAAAGCCTGCTGCTTCTTGCTTGTTCTCAAACGCCTCATAATCGCTAAAGGCAACGCCTAGCCCACTTTTGATGTAAAGATTGGCTTGCGATGCTTTCTGGTTCCAGCGTTTGCCAAGATAGTTCAGCTGAATGCCATGAAATTGCCACTCCTTATCGCGCCAATATTCCGCCTTATAGCCCACCGAATAGCGCGCTGTTGGGGAATAGTGAATGTGGAGCGAGTTGCTATCCATGTCATTCATTTGCATCAGCGTCCACCCACCCGGATACGAAACCGGACGGGCAAAG
>CAYGPX010000237.1:0-2709 GCA_964351935.1 uncultured Rickettsiales bacterium
CCTCTTCTTGAAAAAAGAGTCTTAGCATACTCTCCAGTAAAATGTAGCAGGATCACCTTTCCTTTGCTCTAAGTTATCGCCAGCAAAGAAAAGGCAATATATCGCAAAAAGCACCAAAGCTTAGCGCGATATTTTCACCTCAAACACACCCTTGCTCTGGCTCACACTTGCCTGCATACCCAGTTGCGCTATCAGCTCCTGTGTAAAGTACAACTGCACATTTCGACTATCCATCTCAGGCACATGCTCTAAATCGCATAGCACACCCTCAATCACCGGATCTTCTTTCAACCTATCATTTTCCAAGCGTACTAGGATGCTTTGCTGCTTTTGGCCTACGTTGATTTCCACCTGCATATTTGCACCGTAAATTACGACATTGGAAGCCGCCATCATGACATTGAGCACCATTTTCACCAGCTGATGGCGCGCTTCACCTGAAAGCGTTGCAAATAACTCGTCCACCTGCCATGAAATAACGATATGTTTTTGATCAAAAAAGTTTTGGCTAACTTCAGTAATGTGGCTCATTTCCACATCAATATTTTTATTGGTTGCACCAAATGCTTGCCTAAAAAATAACAGCCGCGCCACTGCCTCTTTGGCACTAGCTTCTAGCAACTCAAGCGATTGCTCACGCATGGCTTCGCCACCATCTTTAAGGAACTCAACACCATTGCTGATAGCACCGATAGGCCCTGCCAGATCGTGACAATATTTGGTTGTCATAAATTCAGCTAATGCCATTTTCTTTGCCTTATCCATGTTGCACACCTCTTCATTGGCTGGAAACGATTATGTTTAGACAATACAGGTATGCGGCTTAACTTTTGCTCATGATAGCAAATCGCCTCCGCAATGCAACCTATAAGAGTTGTTTTTAAATAAAAAATACACCCTAAGCTGCAACGCTCAACCTGTACGGTATTTAGTTGATGTTGTTATCATATAAATACGAAGAAATCGCGTTGTTTTTGGATAAAAAAAGAAGAATTAGGGCATGCAACGCCAAAAGGCCGTCTGTTTCCACAAAAAATATATTCATTCGTAGTATTTAGAAGGTTTTGCAACCGATAATATTTTTATTGCTCAATACTAAAATAGAGATGGCATACGTTGGTAGTAGTTGCCAGCGTATAGTTTGCACCACTAAAGCAGCTGCCACCACCGCCTAATATTTTGCCTGAATTTGCAAAACCATTATCCGATTTACTATCAATATAAAATGCGTCATCAGGCTTGATCGCCGCACCCGTGATGACGGTTCCCGTGTTATCATCACTTGCTAAAATAAGATAGTTGCCTGAATAGTAACGCCCTAGCGCATCCTGTGCGCTTGCGGGCTGTGCCACCCACGCCAAACTATACCCCACTCCGGCAATATGCGCTGATGCAGGCACATTTACGCCAATCGTCGCACTGCTACTATCGGCGCTACCGGTAAAGCTACCCGTAATATATCTGGCTAAACTTAGCTGATCCCACGCTGCAAAAGTTTCTTCGGTACCCGATGGGGTTAATCTATCAATTTGGCCATTACCATCACCATTGGTTGTTTGACCATCAAAAAAATTATTGCTGCCATCCGCATTGGTGATATCGCCTGGCAACGCGCCATAAAGCTGAGTGAAATGCTCAATCGATACTTTATAGTTTTCCACTTCGGCTGCAACAGCTCTGAGTTCTGCCTGTCTGAACAAGCCGATTCCAACCGTTACGCCCCCCACCAGCAAACCGATGATGAGCACCACTATGGCCATTTCTGTCATTGAAAATCCTGCGAGCTTTCGCATATTTCACGCCTCTTACGAGCAGTTTAATTAAGCACCTTGACGAGGTTCTATTCCAATCTCTTCAAGTTTACGATAGAGGGTTGAACGACCAATGCCAAGTTTTCTTGCCACTTTTGACATGCACCCTTGATAATGTAAAATTGCAGCTTTGATGATATCTTGTTCCAGCTCCTGCATAGAACGGAAATCGCCCGCGCTTTCTAGTAATGGCAGCAAATGCGCTGAAGCTATAATAGGTTCACCCAGTGATTCAGAAGCCGCAAGTGCAACCATTGGCTTGATACCAACATCCTTAACAAGCTGGGGAAAGTCTTCTATTGATAACTCTTGCTTCTCACACAGCACCACTGCACGGAAAATAGCGTTCTTTAGCTGCCTGATATTACCCGGCCAACTATATTGGCAGAGAAGTTCTCTGGCTTCGTTTGTAATTCCCGTAATATGCTTATTTTCTGAGGCCGAAAAACGTGTATAGAAGTGTTTTATCATCAGCGGAATGTCGTCTTTGCGCTCTTGAAGCGTTGGAATATACACCGGAAATACATTCAGACGATAGTATAAATCTTCACGGAAACGACCATCACTTACTTCTGCACCCAAATTACGATTGGTAGCTGAAATTAAACGGATATCCACCTTCACATTCTGGCTAGAACCCACCGGTTCAATTTCACCTTCTTGCAGTACGCGCAAAAGCTTCACCTGCAAATCAGGGTCCAATTCGCCAATTTCATCTAAAAACAGTGTGCCACCATCCGCTTCACGGAATTTACCTACTGTTTTATAAAGCGCCCCTGTAAATGCGCCTTTTTCATGACCAAACAAGATGCTCTCCACCAAGTTGACAGGGATTGCACCACAATTTACCGCAATAAACGGCTTATCCGCACGGTCACTTGCATTATGAATAGCACGT
>CAYGPX010000238.1:0-2707 GCA_964351935.1 uncultured Rickettsiales bacterium
CCTTCGAGCTAAGCTGCGGCGAAACCGATGAGGTTGCCCATGTGTCCATCACGTCGGCTTCGGGATATGCTAAAACTCTTTCACCTTTTTTAAATGCAAGCTTTCCATCCACATAAAAGTCACTTTCAACTACGCAGATACTTGCCTTCATTTGCTCTCTCATTACCTGCTGGTCTTCTTGAGACTTGCTAGAATCAGCCAGAGGCGCAAAAGTATCCTCTTTCAATCCCTGTGGAAGGGTATTAAGAGGGTTTGATGGTAATTGTTCTATTTCAGCTACTACTGTATAAAATTGACCAGTAGGCTGATTGTTCTCATATTTAGCTACATACCAAACTGGAAACGGTACGCCAAAGTAGCGTTGACGGCTGATACACCAATCCCAGTTAAGCCCATCAATCCATTGATTGATACGCACTTTCATAAATTCAGGATACCACGTGCATTCTGCCGCTTTTGCTTTTAGCTCTTCTTTAATATCCAAAATCTTCACAAACCATTGATAGGTCGGAATCAACTCAAGCGGAGAGCCAGAACGCTCAGCGCATGGCTCAGCATGCATCGATTTTTCTTGCTCCAGCAACGCACCTTCAGCCTGCAATAGCTCAAGCACTGCTTCACGCGCTGTGGTGCGGACTTTTTTGTTTTGAATCGCTTCAAACGCAGCGATGGCTTTGGCAATATCGAGAGTGTTTTCAGCATTGAGTGCATCTTTAGATTCGCAACCATTGAAGCCAACGCCTTTTTCATTAACAGCAACATCAATTTTGCCATACTTATTAAGGAGCAAGCGCGTATTCAGCCCATGCTCGCGCCACCACTGAATATCTGTCTCGTCACCAAAGGTACAGCACATCACAAGGCCAGTGCCTTTTTCTTTATCTACTTTTTCATCAGCTACAATTGGCACTTTCACGCCAAACACAGGTGTAATCGCCTGCTTGCCTTTATATTTATCAGCATCATCAGGGTGGCACATCACCGCGACACATGCACCCAAAAGCTCAGGACGCGTGGTCATAATTTTAATGTCGCCCACTTCATTACCGCTTGCATCGGCCAACCCAAAACGCAGGTAATTCTTGCGGATTTCCATCTCTTTATCTTCCACTTCGGCTTGTGCAATCGCGGTTTGATCGACCGGATCCCACAGCATGGGTTGAAGCTTGCGATAGACCCTACCCTTTTTATATAAATCTAAAAACGAAAGCTGTGAAATTTGACGACATTCGTCGCTGATGGTGTGATATTCTTGTTTCCAATCAACACTTAAGGCCACAGACTTAAACAAGCGCCTAAACTCAGCACGCGCCCCTTCCGCCACACCTTCGCAGCGTTTAATAAACTCTTCACGGCTCATGTCGGTTGCGCGTATTTTCTCGCTTTTTTCAACCAAGCGCTCTGTTGGCAAGCCGTTATCGTCAAATCCCATCGGGTAGAACACGGTTTTGCCACTCATGCGCTGGTAGCGCGCTACAAAATCAGCCTGAGTATAGGAAAAAATATGCCCCATATGCAACAAGCCAGAAACCGTTGGCGGCGGTGTATCAATGACATAGGTGTTTTCACGCGGCTGCGACTCGTCCCACGCATAGACCTTATCTTTTTCCCACTGCTCCTGCCATTTTTTTTCAGTTGCCTTGTGGTCATATGCTTGCGGTAGTGGCTTCATGATGCTTGCGTCTCTATCATCTTGTGGATTAAATTCAGCTTGTTTTTTAGTGAATTTTACGCGCAAGCGCAAGGATTAAGCGCTTAATAAACATGATTTTGAAATGCCAGACCAAGTATATTTGGCTTTAGGTGATATTCGTCGATATATTTAGACGGATCGCTTTCACCAAATTTATCCAGTGAAGCACGATAGATATCCAGAACACGCCAGCCATTTTTCTTGGCTTCAGATGCCAATAGTTTGTTGAAATATTTCACTATTTCTTTCACTTGCACAACATCCGACTTATCATAGAGTTCTAAGTTGGGGTTTGGTGCCTGCACAAGCTGTATTGTAATATTTAAAGCACGGTCTTTGCATACGCCGGCAACAAAGGCTACATAGCTTTTTACAATATTCTCAACAATCGTGTTAATAGGCTGCTGTGTTTTTTTATGGTATGGCAAAATACCAAAATTAATTCGGCAATCAATTTCACCAAAAATTAAAATTATTGCCGCATCTTTTGGCAAAGATGCAATTATCTTTTTAAATGTATCCTGATATTTATTAGCATCCAATTGTCCAAAATGCCTTGCCTGAGCACCCACAATAAGCTTTGGCACAACTTCGTGACTTTTGCCATTTATTGTTATGTGGGTATAGGCAGCGGAAAGGCAATTGCTCTCGCCAATGGCATAGAGCCTATAATCAGTTTTCCCATTATAACACGAAGTATAAACCTCTTGTAATTTCAGCAAACGGTTCAAAAAGTTATAATAAGTAAGAAGCCCTACAAAATTAGGGAAGTTAACGTCACTTTGATTATCATAAAGTGCATTTTTTAACAGACTTCTGGCATCATCCCAACGATTCTCTAAAAATGCTACTTTTGCTAAATAAATATAAAGCCCATGCTGCTTATCACGCTGAACCAAGCCACTATCAAGTATCATAGATAAGCGTTTTTGCAACGCATCATATTGTAACAAGCTTAGTGCTGCCTCTGCAAAGTCATAAATCGCTTTAACAGGATAACCACCAATATCAAGC
>CAYGPX010000239.1:0-2706 GCA_964351935.1 uncultured Rickettsiales bacterium
TTGCGAAAGATTTTATCAAAACCGTCAAGGAAAAAGCCATTGGCCAAGAGGTAATCAAAAGCGTTTCACCAGCGCAGATGGTGATAAAAATTGTACAGGATTGTTTGAAGGATACGCTTGGCTCGGAATCGTCGGAGCTTAATTTAGCAGTCAGTGCGCCTGCGGTGGTGATGATGGTGGGGTTACAAGGTTCAGGTAAAACCACATCAACCGGTAAGCTGGCGCTGCGCCTTAAAAATAAGCAGAAGAAAAAAGTGCTCATGGCCTCGCTGGATATTTATCGTCCCGCAGCGCAACAGCAGCTAGCCGTACTGGGTGAGCAAACCAGAGTAGATACGCTTGCCATTGTTGAGAAAGAAAAGCCGGAAGCCATCACCAAACGTGCGCTATCTGAGGCTAAAAAAGGTGGCTATGACGTGCTATTGCTCGATACGGCAGGAAGGTTGCACATTGACGAAGCGTTGATGCAAGAGTTGCAAGCCGTCAAAAAATTGGCAAATCCGATTGAAACCCTGCTGGTCGCTGATTCACTCACGGGGCAAGATGCCGTACATATAGCGAGAGAATTTAACGAAAAAATAGGTGTAAGCGGTATTATCCTTACCCGTGTGGATGGTGATGGGCGCGGTGGTGCGGCGCTTTCGATGAAAGCGGTGACAGGACAACCGATTAAATTTATCGGTGTGGGTGAGAAAATTGATGAGTTTGAATCTTTCCACCCAGACCGCATTGCCTCACGTATTTTGGGGATGGGCGATATTGTTTCGCTTGTTGAGCGTGCGGCTGAAAATGTGGATGAAGATGAAGCCAAAGCCATGGAAAAGAAGATGCGCAAAGGCAGCTTCGATTTGGAAGACATGGCCAAACAATTTAAAATGATGAAGAAAATGGGCGGGCTTGGCGGCTTGATGGGCATGATGCCCGGTATGGGCAAGCTTAAAGATAAAGTGGCAGAATCTGGCTTGAATGATAAAACCTTCGTGCGGATGGAAGCAATTATTTCGTCGATGACACCATGGGAGCGTAAGCATCCTGATGCACTTAAAGCATCACGTAAGCGCCGTGTTGCCAAAGGTGCAGGGGTGGAAGTGCAGGAAGTGAATCGCCTGCTAAAGCAGCATAAGCAAATGAGCGGTATGATGAAAAAAATGGGAAAAATGGATAAAAAATCCCTCATGCGTAGCGGATTTGGTAAGTTTTTACCTAAGTAAGTGTTTTTCTTTCAAAAAACTGTGTTTGGTTAACCATTTGTTAAGCCTTTTAATGGTATTCTCTATCTTAGCAAGAGGAAATACTATCAATAAAAAGGAAAAGAGAGAATGGGAACACGTCGTATACACACTACTTCATTTCATGGAGTGCAACGTCATTCATCCGAAATGTCAGATGCATTTAAACTAGTGAGCATGGCTGAATATGTCAGTGATATGGGCTTTTATGATGGTATGCATGAAGAGCCAGAACAGCTTTGGTCTGCTGCATCTAAACGTGATGTAGAAAATGCAGTGAAGCAGTTTAAGAATTCTGAAAAGAAGCCACATTAAGCATTAAAATTGCTTAAAGCCTTCCCCTTGCCCTGCAGGGCAAGGGGAGATGGCTTTTGTTATTATACTCCTTGACATTTTTACTAAAATGAGTCATTTACTGCTGCTCTACTTGTGACTGGTGTTGATTTTTAAATCAGATGGTCTTGCAAGATATGGATTTTAGTACAGATAATGTTTTGGAGTATACGTCATGGGATCAAAAAATAACCCGCAAAACCGTGGTGCCGCAAGTAAAGGTAAAACCTTCAACGGTAAGGCAGTAAAGCCTGTACTATATGTTGGTAGTCACGTTGGACATGGTAAATATATCGCTGCTCAGTATGAAGATGGTCAGCTGGTGTCTGATAAAGATGGCAAGCCAGTACTGTGGGACTCTATCTAAGCGAGGTTTCATATTCTGGTTTTAGGTTCTAGCGACTTAAAATGTTGAATGTGAAAAATAAAGAATTCAAAAGCCGGGGGTGATACTCCCGGTTTTTTTATGGCTGCGATAGGTAAGTTTCTCGATAGAGTTCATAGATAAAATCATGCAAAACGAATTTCCAAATAGCGAAATACTTACTATCACCCATCTGGGTGGCCAAGGCGATGGCGTGGCCGAATATCGCGGCAAGCAAGTGAGTATTCCTTTTGCGGCTGCGGGTGAGAAGGTGCGCGCTCAGCTGCTGGGAACTCACGGCAAGCTGCTTGAAGTGGTGCAAGAAGCACCCACGCAGCGGCAAGTGCCTCCATGTGCTTATTTTACTGTCTGTGGTGGGTGTAATACACAGCACCTCGCCAAATCAGCATATTTAGCGTTTAAACAGCAACGACTAAAAGATGCACTGGCACGCGCTGGCTATCGCGATGCGAATGTGATGCCTGTGGCTGAAATTTCGCCTGCTAGTCGTCGTCGTGTTGAATTTAAAGTGAAAGCGGAAAAAGGCGAAGTCTCTTTGGGGTTCTATCGTCCTGAAACGCATGATGTGATTGCTATAGACCATTGCGCAGTGGCACTTCCTGAAATTATACAGCTTTTGCCAGCCCTCAAAGCGTTGGTTACTTCACTCAAAAAATCAGGCAACATTGTGGCCATACAGGTTTCAGCCTTTGATGAGGGCATTGAGCTGCTGTTTAAAGCACGTGCTGAGGTGCTGCCGCGTGACAAGCAGTTGCTTGC
>CAYGPX010000240.1:0-2687 GCA_964351935.1 uncultured Rickettsiales bacterium
CTGAATTTATTACAGCACACCGCGATAATGACAAAATGTCTGACATCACCAAGGCGCTTTATAAGGCGATGGATAGCGGGCAAAAAGCAACGCTGTGGATTGGTGCAAATGGCATGGCAGACCCTAACGAAGCCGCAGCAGGCTCAGTAGAATATTTACGTCTGCTTGCGCTAGTAGCACTGGGCTACATGTGGGCGCAGATGGCGGCAATTGCTATTCAAAAGCTAGAAGCAGGTGAGGGCAATCAAGCCTTTTTTGAAGCCAAGCTGGAGACCGCTAAATTCTTTATGGCAAAAATGCTGCCTTACCACTATGGCCTGCTAGCCTCCATCGTGGGAGGTGCTAAGCCAATGATGGGGATGAAGGAAGAGGCATTCTAAGTTTTACGTTTTAGGCTAGTTTGAATCTGCTAAAAAGAAAGCGATAGCGATACATCTACAGCGTTGCCTTCGCTTAGCGTTTGTTTTTTCCGCACATCAGCTTTGATGGGAAGAAGATAAGAGCCATATTTTTTATCAGGAAAAATTGAGGTTTGCCAGCTGGTTTGGCCAATAGTGGCTTTTACAGGCACTGCGCCCCAACCTTTGGTTTTACGATCACCAACAAAGAACTTTACTTGTGCGGCACTTTCAAGCGGAAGTGTTATAAAGTGCCAAGATGCTTTACCACCTTCATAGAGCCAGATTTTTGACGTGAAGGTGATAATTGCATCATCAAGCATGTTTGGACTACTCCCAACTTGTTGTGCCGTCGGGGTTGTCCTTAAGAGTGATGCCCATTGCGGTTAGTTCATCGCGGATGCGGTCGGCTTCAGCCCAGTTTTTGGCCTTTTTAGCTTCGAGTCGTGTAGTGATAAGAGCTTCGATTTTATCTTTCTTATCGCCAGCAACTTCTTCTTTTTTGAACCAATCTTCGGGTGAGTGTTGGAGTAGGCCTATAAGATTAGCTGACTCTTTTAAGAGAGCAAGGCTCTTTTTACGCTCTTCACCTATGCTACTAGTTGCTGTAGTACCAATTCGATAAAGAAATGATAACGCACGTGGAGTATTTAAATCATCTTCTAAAGCTAAATTAAACATTATTTTTAAATAATGTAAATTATCATCAAAACACAAACTATTGTCTGGTTCTTTTTCTACTTTTTTTGATTGTTCTTCTAAAAAAGCTTTATAAAAAAAGTTTAACGTCTTCTCTGCATCCTCCAGCCCTTTCTTGCTCCAATCCAATGGCTTTTTATAATGTGTGGAAAGTAGCGCTAGGCGTATCACTTCGCCTTTGATGCCTTGCTCTAGCAAATCATGCACAGTGATGAAGTTACCGAGGCTTTTGCTCATTTTTTCACCTTCAACAGTAAGGAAGCCATTATGCATCCAATATTTTGCAAACTTTCCGCCTTTGTTGGCGCAATTGCTTTGGGCTATCTCGTTTTCATGGTGAGGGAATTGTAAATCAGCGCCGCCACCGTGAATATCGAAGGTGTTACCTAAATATTTGGTGCTCATGGCCGAGCATTCAATATGCCAGCCCGGACGACCATAGCCCCATGGGCTTTCCCAACCCGGTTCACCCTGATTTGCATCTGATGGCTTCCACAGCACAAAATCAGCAGGGTTTTTTTTGTAAGGGGCTATTTCCACCCTGCTACCTGCAATCATCTCATCGCGTGAGCGGCGGGAAAGATGGCCATAATCAGGGTCGCTTGCTACATCAAACAACACATGGCCTTCGGCTGCATAGGCATGGTTATTTGCTATCAGGCGCTGAATCATCTCAATCATTTCGCCAATATGTTCAGTCGCGCGTGGCTCAATAGAAGGAGAAAGGCAGCCAAGCGCTGCCATATCTGATTCAAATTGGGCGATGGTTTTTTCTGTTATATCTCTGATGTTTGCACCAGACTCTTTAGCTCGCGCATTAATTTTATCATCTACATCGGTAATGTTACGCACATAGGTGACGTGGCTCTCTCCGTACTGATACCTTAGCACGCGAAACAGCGTATCAAACACCACCACCGCCCGTGCATTACCAATATGCGCGCGGTCATACACCGTAGGGCCACACACATACATGCGCACGTTGTTTTTATCCTCAGGTATAAACTCTTCTTTTTGTTTGGTAAGGGTGTTGTAGAGTTTCATGCTGCTAGTGGTTTGTGGTTTATTATGGGTGGTTCTATGGCTTGCTAATCACAACTCGTCATCCACGCATCACTTATTTTTACGCCTCTTTTCCAGCTAATCTTGCTACGGCTTTTTCACGTCCAATTAGCGGTAAAATATACTGCAATTCAGGGCCATGTTCACGCGCAGTTAGTGCTTTGCGTAAAGGCATAAACAGCTGTTTACCTTTACGGCCTGTTTTGGTTTTCACCGCATCAATCCACTCGTTCCAAGTTTGCACAGTCCATTCACCCTCAGGAAGTAGCGCTGAAGCTTCGGCTGTAAACGAGGCATCTTCAATATCTGGAGTAAGAGGTTCGCGGCAGATATTCCACCACTCGCGCACATCTTCAATCGATTCAATATTACCGCGCACGGAAAGCCAGAATTGCTCATCTGCACCCGATGGAAGCTTGTCTTTCACCGTATCAAAATCCATCGCATGAATGAGTTTTGTGTTTAAGCGGCGCACATCTTCTACATCATAATTAGCGGCTGTTTTGGTAAAGCGGCTAATATCAAAAT
>CAYGPX010000241.1:0-2686 GCA_964351935.1 uncultured Rickettsiales bacterium
TTCATTAAGTTACTGGTTACATGTGTACCGATCTGATGCCAGAATTGATCCACCAGAAAACTATTACTGTCGTAATATTCTCCTGCTCTTAGCTCAATACCAGGGAATAATCTCAACATTGCTTTCATCGTTTCATCTTCACTAATACGTGAACGATAAATTTCCTCTCTCAACTCTGGGCGACGAATCAAGGCAGTTTCCGCAAGTGTTTTTGTATCTAAATCCAGCTTTGGCGCCTTATCAAAGCTTAAATCTTGGTAAGAAAGCTCGTACTCTTTACTAATGGGTAAATTTAATAACATATAAAGATCAACCTCAGCTTTCTCAAGGTCTTCCTTTACTGCTTTCATTTCACGCAATATGTCAATTAACGAGCGACGAAAGCGTAATGTTTCAAGTAGCGGACGAAGTTTTTGCTCTTCAACACTTTCAGAGTTTTTTATCGCAGTATCTACATTTTCAATAATTGCATTCACTTCACTCTTTAGCTTCTGTGATGCTGCAGCCTTCCAATAAGATTCTCTTACACGCACTAAAAGTGCTTGAAATGCCTTTCGCCTTAATTCTTTTGCGATAAGGACTTTATTAGCCTCTTGCTTTGCTTGATAATAACTTACCCCAAAATCAATCACATTCCATGAAAATGTTAAATCTCCGGCCAAACGATCTCTATCTTCAGAGGTCGAAGGTTCTAATGATTGCGTTCTTGTTGCAATAGATTCAGATCTTGAAGCACGCTCAGGGTTACGGTGTGTTGCATTAAGCGAGGCATTTAGCTTTGGAAACATATCAAACTTAGATACATCAAACTGCTCGTGCGCTACCGCTTGCTCTAATAGTTGCACTCGGTAATCAAGATTATTAGCAAAGGCCAATGCCATTGCATCGTATATAGTTATGGGCTTATCAATTGAAATGCGTTCTTTACTGATGGCTTTTGCATCTTGCTGAACAATATTTTGCACCTGCTGCTCTGTTAAAGGATCAAGCTGCACGGAACACGCTGTTGTAACCAACAGCATTCCAGCAAGCCACTTTTTTCCCATTTTCTTAGCCAACATACTTTGTTTTCACTAAAGAGAATTAATCTACCAAACACGCACTATGTTCCATACTAGCATATGCAGATTTTGTGCACAACGCAATCAAACATACCAGATTATGTATTTTTATTATGATTTATAAAGATCACGCAACAATTCTGCGGCATAAATATCTAAATCAGTTTTAAGACTCTGCTGTAATTGCAATGAAAATGGCACAAAATCATCACCCATATATGCCATTTCCTGCATATCAAGGAGCGCTTGAATTTGCTCATCATCTAAATAAAGCATTGCATCTTCCGGAAGAACACCCTCTGCCCCTTCCTCTTCAATGATTTCTTCATCACCTTCTGTTTGCGGCACATCTTCTCCGCCTTCACCATCTATATTTTCACCTTTTTCAACTGGCCCAGCTGCCGGACCATCATCCAACAATATCACCGTAAAGGTAGAACTTGCTTTATTACCTCTACCGTCTTTTGCGGTCACTAAAATATCAAGCGTTTGATAGATGCCATCTGGTGGATCAATTATAAAATCACCTTTGTCGGCATTAAACTGAATCCACGATGGTAATGCAGAGCCATCTGGCATGGTCGCTTCATAGGCTATTTTTTCATCCGAACTCGTGTGAATAAATGCACCATTTGGTATGCTAAATTCTTGCACACTATCCGTTCTTATCACCCTATCTGGCAAGTCAAAAACTAATCTTAAATCATAACTAATCGGCTGATAGCTTTCTATTACCTGATTGTTATTATTAGCACCAAACTGCGTTCCACCATTATCACCTTGAGGCTGGAAAGATGGTCCAGGCGGAGGGCTACTAGTAGGTGGGTTTCCACCTGGTTGCGGTATTGGCTCAGGTTCAGGCGTAGGCACAAAAGGCGGTATCACTACCGTGCTTGGTTTAACATTAATACTCACAACACCCGGAACTGAAACTCCACCATCCTCATCACGAATCGTATAGCTAAATGTATCCTGACCTGAATAATTTGCGTTAGGTGTATAGGTTACTGTGCCATTAGCATTCACTACTACCGATCCATGCGATGGCTGCACAACTGAGTTAATTGACAGTGTATTACTGTCTGTATCCGTATCATTCCCCAGCACATTAATAGTTACAGGCGTGCCCTGAAGGATTGTTCTATTATCATCTACCGTTTGCGGAGCATCATTAACATTAATTTCCCATGCAACATTATCCAGCTCTTGCGTTAAGTCTCCCGTACCATCTTGCCCAACCGTTTCTGGGTCAACACCGGTATTTCCTAGGTCGCTTACCACCATCACTACTTCAGCATTACCAGGTCCCGCTGACAAGAAGCCAAGCGTTGCTAAAGTATTATTAATATCTGCTTTACTACCCACCAGTACCAAATTAGCCGAATCATTACCCGTAACAGTCACATTTGTGGTAGTTCCAACAAATAATTCGCCCAAACTTGTCGTCAAGGTTACCCGCAAGTTTGCTGTATCACTATCAATATCATCTACAGAAATTTGGTTGATTCCGCTAAAACTCAAACTATGACCTTCTTGCGCTTGCAATGGGCCAGAAGGAGCAGCAATCACAGGCGCATCATTTACCGGCCATCCTACGATAAGCAGATCACAGCCTTCACTTGGGT
>CAYGPX010000242.1:0-2686 GCA_964351935.1 uncultured Rickettsiales bacterium
TGGTTTGCCTTCACCCATTTATCCAATGAAAGGCTATAGTCTTTCCATCCCACTGACTGGCGAAGAAATTTCCCCTTCCATGAGCCTCACCGACCAAGGCAATAAAATTGTCTATACGCGACTTTGCAACATGCTACGTGTGGCTGGCACGGCAGAGTTTGCTGGCTATAACCATACGGTTCGCAAAAAGCGCATCGCCACCCTCAAACGCATGGTAATGCAAAGCTTCCCTCAGCTAGAAAAAAGCGTTTTAAACGCAACCGAATGGGCATGTCTTCGCCCCTCCACGCCGGATGGTGCGCCAATTCTTGGAAAAAGCCCTATCGACAACCTATTTCTAAACACCGGCCATGGCACTCTCGGCTGGACGCTAGGTGTTGGCAGCGCACGCATTGTGGCCGATCAAATTGAAGGCAAAGAACCCGAGATTGACCTTACCGGACTCACTATGGAGCGTTACTTATAATGACTGGCCCTAGACAACATCACCTTGAAATACCCGATGAAACATTTAAAGGTGGCAAACGAAAACTAGCACTTTCAGAATGGGGAAGCGAAACCAATAAACACGTGCTTTTTTGTGTGCATGGCCTAAGCCGTAATGCACGGGATTTTGATTATCTGGCGCACGCCATGAGCAGTGATTATCGCGTTATTGCCCTTGATATTGCCGGACGAGGAAAGAGTGATTGGCTAATGGACAAACAGGCCTATAGCTATGATACTTACGTGAACGATTGCCGCTTTGTGTTAAATGTACTTGGCATTAAACGTGTCGATTGGCTGGGCACCTCAATGGGCGGATTGATTGGCATGTTGATAGCCGCGCAAAGCCCTCAGCTGATTCACCGCTTAATCCTGAATGATATTGGGCCTCATATCTCCAGTAGATCGCTGCGCCGTATTCTAAAATATGTACAGAATAACCGCCTCTTCAACGATAGAGCCGCCATTGAAGCGATGCTTAAAATTAAGCTCTCCACTTTTGGCCTAAAAGAAGACGAACACTGGAAGCATATGATTGAGCATAGTATTGAAGAAGTTGAAGATGGAAAGTTCAGGTTTAATTATGATCCTGCCATTATCAAAAAGCCCCTTCCCGGCCAGCCGATTCCCGATATTGAATTATTCGACTTATGGTATGCCGTACCACACCCAACTTTGGTGATTCGTGGCAGCGAATCGGACGTGCTCACAGAAAAAACTGCACAATCTATGGAAAGAAGCGGCCCGCTACCAACCCTTGTTACCATTGAAGGTGTTGGCCATGCGCCAACCTTAATGGAAGAAAATCAGATCTCCATCATACGTAACTGGCTAAAAGAAGCTTTTTAGTTGTTTACACGCTTTTTGTGTTTGTAGTACACTGGTGATAGGTCAAGTAAACTCTTATACAAAGGGGTTCCACCGTTTGACACAAGACTTAGTCTGCATGACATTTGACGACAATGCGCTTCTGGCGGCACTCTTTGGAGAGCATGACACGCACTTAACACGCCTAGAAGAGCGCCTCAACATCACTGCCGCATCCCGCGGAAATATGGTATCTTTACAAGGAAACAACAATGCTGTGATGCGAGCGCAAAATGTGCTATCATCTTTATATCAACGCTTGGAAAGGGGACTGGATGTGACCATTGCAGAAGTAGAAGACGCAATCCGCATGACGGGCGACTCTGTTATCGCTCAAACTTCTGAAGACAAAACTCAGCAAAGCAAAGCAAAGTTTTTTGAAGAAGAGGTCATCGTTAAAACTCCGAAGAAATTTATCACCCCACATTCGCATCGCCAACGTGACTATATTAAAAAACTCTATAGTCATGACATGGTGTTTGGTGTAGGCCCAGCAGGAACAGGCAAAACCTATCTTGCCGTAGCGGTAGCGGTAGCGTTATTTTCCGAGCATAAGGTAGATAAAATCATTCTCTCGCGCCCCGCTGTGGAAGCAGGGGAAAAAATAGGCTTTCTACCTGGCGATATGAAAGAGAAGGTAGACCCTTATCTGCAGCCGCTTTACGATGCGCTGCACGATATGTTACCTGCTGATAAAGTTTCCAAATATATTGAAACCAAAGTGATTGAAATTGCACCGCTTGCATTTATGCGCGGGCGCACACTCAGCAACGCTTTTATCATTCTGGATGAAGCGCAAAATGCTACGCAAGCCCAAATGAAAATGTTTATGACCCGCTTAGGCGAAGGTGCAAAAATGGCCATTACTGGCGACCCTTCGCAAGTAGATTTACCACCGACTATGCCATCGGGCTTAGCCGATGCTGTCGCACGCTTGAGCGAGGTAAAAGAAATTGGCATGACCAAATTTGAAGGCCAAGATATTGTTCGCCACCCGTTAGTGGAAAAAATTGTAAAAGCCTATGATGGTTAATTGCTATGACATCCAGCCTTATTATTGATGTTAATATTCAACACCAAGCATGGCACCATGCCGTGCCTGATCTTGAGCCGATGATTCGCAAAGTGGCGCGTCATGTGCTTGAAACAACCGGACTGCTTGGCTACGCCTCAAGCATTGAAGTGTCGGTACTGCTTAGCGACGATGCCACCATAAAAGATTTAAACCTCCAATATCGCGAACACAACAAGCCCACCAATGTGCTTTCATTCCCTCAGGAAGAAATGGGCGCTGGCGAATATGCAGAATGGCAAGACGAAGCTATCGGGCATG
>CAYGPX010000243.1:0-2669 GCA_964351935.1 uncultured Rickettsiales bacterium
CCCCGCCTCTAGCGGCCGGGAAGTACACAGCTTTCCTATACCGACATTATCAAGACCAAGACTATTTGCCTTACCAAGCCCACCAAAAAACATGGCATCGAGTGCAGGATAATCATCACCCCCAGCAGCTTGGGCATGCTGATTCATACTACTGATTTGCCCTGAGGTCGCCGCTTGAGAAGCCTGTTGCGATTGCACTTGTGACATAAATTTACTTTCCCTTACTCTGGCGTAAAGTGTAATTATACATCACATTCACTCAAAATGCAAAATGCTCGTATAACGCATCTGTAAATGGTTATTTTTTGATCTCAACGTAACGGCCAATTACTTTAAACAAACTATCCATCGTAAAAGGCTTGGAAATATATTCCTCACAGCCGGTTTCAAGAATACGCTCTTTGTCACCTCTCATGGCAAACGCCGTTACTGCAATAATAGGGATGTGCTTTGTATTTTCATCACTCTTTAGCGCTACCATAGCTTCCACACCACTAATTTTACCACGAAGCTGAATATCCATAAGTATAATGGTTGGCATATGCTCCTTAGCTAAAGCAATAGCAGTATCTCCATTATCCGCTTCTAAAACGCTCATACCATGAAACTGCGCCATATCGACCACCAGTTTACGGTTAACATCATTATCTTCTACAATCAGCAATGTGTGCTTTGTCATACAATCTCGCTTAAGATGCGCCTCCTTCAGCGGGTTGAAGCGGAAAACGAACGATTACCGTTGTCCCCTCACCTAATTTACTTTTAAACTCAAACTGCCCTTGATGTAGCTCTACCAAACTACGCACCATCGGCAAACCAAGCCCTGTGCCCTGCTTGTCACGACGCGTATAAACCTGCTTTGCCTGCCCAAACTCTGCCATAACCGCTTCCATTTCCTCTTCTGCTACACCAATACCAGTATCTGTAATGCTAATTTCAAGCCACTCTCGCGCCTTCTTGCCCAATTTAAATTTTTTGGCGGCCACTTGCACACTACCACCTTCGGGGGTGAATTTTAGTGCATTAGAAAGGAGGTTAAGTAATATTTGGTGAAACTTTTGGCAGTCAACTCTTAATGTAGGCAAATTACTTACTACTTTCTTACGCATAGAAATGTGCTTACGCTTAGCCAACATCTCTAGCATTTTGGTGCAGTGAGTGATTTCTTTTGAAACTTCAATTTCTTCCAGATAGAGACGCATTTCACCTGCTTCTACTTTTGAAATATCCAGAATGTTATTTACCAACCCAAGCAAGTGCTCTCCTGCATCTTTGATATGCCCAGCCGCTTCCAGATAGGGTTCATTTATTTTACCATAAACCTTATGCCCAATAGCATCGGCATAACCGGTTATTGTTTGCAGTGGCGTTCTAAGTTCATGGCTCATATTCGCCAAAAATCTTGATTTAGCCTGACTTGCTTCTTCCGCCATATGGCGCGCAATTTGCGCCTCGGCCTCAGCTTGAGCCAATCGCTCTTTCACACGACGTTCTCTTGCAACAGCACGCACCACACTTGCTAAATGGAAGGCTAAGTTTGCCGTTTCAAACACATAGCTTCGCGGCAAACGCTTAATATGCTTGCCACTGGCAATCGCACTTGCCGTATCTGAAAGCGCCACAAGCGGATTAACCAACATATAACGCAGTGCAACCAATACCGTCAGGCACACAAACCCAATCACAAAATACCCCACCAGCCCAGAAAATAAAATTTCCCACACTGAAACGCTACTCACGCCAGAATTAAAGCCCACCAGTATCGTAAATGGATAGTCGTTAGAAGAAAGTGCATAGTTATACGTTGAATCGCCATAGCGAACAGGAGTGATAAAACCATCTTTAGGGGTATGCCATGCTGCCGCGTCGCTTTGCTCGTCACGTAGGGCATTGACAAAAAAATCATCCCCCCATTTGCGCACACCACTATCGGAAGAAACAAATGCAACTTTCCCCCACGCATCCAGCACCACAAACTGAATGGCTGTGCTATCAATCACTTTTTCAAGCTGCTGGCTAAATTTCTCAGTATTTAGCCCCACCGTCAACACGCCAAGTATTTCTTTCTTCTGGTTTTCTACCCCAAGCCCAATAGGCAATATTGGCTGTTTACTCACTGCCCCAATGGTTGCAGTATCAAAGGTAAGTTGGCCTGGTTTTTGCAGAGCCTCACGCACATAAGCACGATGAGTCAAACTGACGGGTTCTTTCATCACTCCATGAACGGTACTCACCACCAATTGCATGTCCGGGCGCACCCAATCAAACATCGTCCACGAAAATTGCTCTCTAATTTCACTACTTAAAAAAAGCTTCTGACGCAGCACTGTTTCAATCGCTTTTAGATCAGTTGCCGTTTCCATATCGGCAATTCTATCTGCGGCAAACTGTGCCATCGAGGAAACATAATTCACCGATGTGTCTATCTGGCGGGTAATTTTCTGTGCTGAGGTTTCAAGCTGCTGGTTTCTAGAAATTTCGCGTGCATGATAGAATGACCAACTATGCCATACCGAAAGCATAATAATCGTGGCCAAAATCACACCAGTAATGATGAAATAGTCACGCGTTAATGAGCCATGTTGCAACGTAGTGCGCATAAAAAGAGCCTAAACACTAAAAAGTTAAAGCCAGATAGTCTGTAAGCCGGGTTCTGTCGAGAATGGCTA
>CAYGPX010000244.1:0-2633 GCA_964351935.1 uncultured Rickettsiales bacterium
CAAATCAAAACCATGAGTCTTAAATAATCATCCAGTTTTTTGTTGTAGGATCATCATGGGGGCATCTCCTTTTTAGTATATTTCCTTGTGCCCCCAGTTATGCCCCCAATTTTTTAGGATTTGGTCGGACGATGCTGGACGCTGCTGGATATAGGATAAGCATAAACGCAAGGGTTTGTCTAGTTTTTTGGACTGTGCTGGATGTGGCTGGATAAGGAAATGGTGCCGGATATCGGATTTGAACTGATGACCTACCGCTTACAAGGCGGTTGCTCTACCACTGAGCTAATCCGGCACAGGGTGCATTGTAAAAACACTGCCCTGTTATATAAACAACTTGGCGCGATATTCAACAAAAAATAACACTATCTTAAACACTATAAATTAGTGTAAAATGAAAAGGACAGATGAGTTGGTGGTTTTTGTTGGTTTTGCAACCTCACTAATTAAGTGATTTTCGCCTATTTGTCTGGTTGATTTGGGAGAAAAGAGAGTTTTATCCGTAATGGAGAAGTGGTTTTTGTCAGGCTTTAACGCAGAATTGGTTTTTCGTTATTGTATCAAAATGCTGATACCGCTTATGTATCGCACCACAAACATCGGTTTTCATCATATTCCAAAACGTGGTCCTGCGTTGCTTATCGCTAACCATGTTTCCTATGTAGATGGGGTAATTATTCAAGCAGCATGCAAACGCCCCGTACGCTTTGTGATTGATAAATATATATACGAACTTCCGGGCGTAAATTATTTCATGCGTCATAATAAAGCGATTCCAGTTTTTCCTAAAAAAGAAGAAGTAGTGCGGATGCTGGATGAAATTTCAGAAGCACTGGAGGCGGGCGATTTGGTTTGTATTTTTCCTGAAGGGCAGCTTACTTATACGGGCAATCTTGGGCGTTTTAAACCGGGGATAGAATGGATTATTGATCGCGACCCCGTGCCAATTTTTCCTATTGCTTTGAAAGGCTTGTGGGGAAGTGTTTTTAGTCGTAAATATTTAAAGTCACGCTTTCGTTGGATTCCTAAGGTTTTTCGTCGTAAAGTGACGGTGACGTGCGGTGATGCAATACATCCTGGTGATGTAACTGTCAATCAGCTGCAGCGCAGAGTGCTGGAGCTTAAAAATTCGGTAGGAAGTCTTAGTTAAATTTTTTGTTCTTGTGAGGCTTATAGCCAAGTAGCTATAAAACCTCACAAGAAAGAATAATATTTAGTTTAGCTTTTCAGAAACAAATTTATTCAAGCGTCTAATGAATGCTGCAGGATCAGCCACAGGTTCACCTTCTAAAACACATGCTTGATCAAATAGCAGCTCTACCAATTCTTTTGAATCAGCATCTTTAGTGTGGTTGCCAATATAATTGACCATGGGGTGTTCAGGATTGATTTCAAGAATCTTTGCAGCGCCAACCTTAAGCTGTTTTTGCTCCAGCATAAAACGCTCCATGCGAATATCCATGCCTTGTTCAGACGCAGCAAGGCACGATGGGGTGTCGGTAAGCTTGTCGGTAAACACAACATCATGTACGCGGCTTCCAAGTGCATCTTTGAAGAAAGTGCGAATAGCTTCACGCTGCTTCTCATCCTTCTTGCTGCTTTTCTTTTTGGATGCTTTATCATCGCTTTTTGCATCATCACCACTTGCTTTAGAAATACTATCTAAGTCGATGCCTGTACGCGTGACAGAGCGTAGCTCTTTTCCGTGATAGTCGCTCACTACATTCACCCAGAAGTCATCGACTGAATCGCTAAATAGTAACACTTCGATACCACGTTTCTTAAAGCCTTCAAGTTGTGGGCTTTGACGAAGTGCTTGGATGTTGTCGCCTAGTAGATAGAAAATATGCTCTTGCTTTTCTTTCATACGGCTGATGTAGCCTTCAAGTGTGGTAGGTTCATCTTGCGCTGTAGTGCTGAATTGGCATACATCAAGCAGATTTTCTTTGTTAACGTCAATAGGCTCGCACAGGCCTTCTTTTAACACCGCACCAAAGTTTTTCCAAAACTCAGAAAAAGCAGCCGGTTCATTTTCAGATTTCTTTTTAAGCTCGGAAAGTACACGCTTTACTACCGAGTTTTTGATGCGGCGTACCACTGCATTATGCTGTAAGGTTTCACGGCTGATATTGAGCGGAAGATCTTGCGAATCAACTACTCCGCGCAAGAAACGCAAGTAGCTTGGTATGAGGTCTACGCCTTCGTCGGTGATGTAGACGCGCTTTACATAAAGCTTTACGCGGGTTTTGCGCTCAGGGTGGTAGAGATCAAACGGTGGGCGTGTCGGAATATAGAGCAGATTGGTATATTCAATAGTACCTTCCGCTTTGTTATGTAAGGTCAACCACGGTTCGTCTGCTGCATGCGCTACGTGATGATAGAATTCTTTATATTGTTCTTCGGTAATATCATTCTTTTGGCGTGTCCAAAGTGCTGCCGCTTTATTGATAGTCTCGCTTTTTCCTTCGTCATTTTCTAGCAGAACAGGAAACGAAATATGATCGGAATAGGTGCGAACAATATGCGAGATGCGGTGCTTGTCGGCAAATTCTTCTTTGTCTTCGCGCAAATGCAGGGTGATGCGAGTGCCTTGTTCTTTGAGCGCTTCGCTTGCCGGTTCGATAGTATAAGCA
>CAYGPX010000245.1:0-2623 GCA_964351935.1 uncultured Rickettsiales bacterium
AATATTGCTGCATTTATTGGCTTACAAGAAGCCTTAAGTTGATTCAGATCTAAGAGAAAGGACGGATCTATGAAAAAAGCACTGGTAGTAGATGATTCAAAAACAATGCGCGATTTAGTGAGTATGTCGCTTAAAAGCGCAGGTTTTGAAGTAATGTGTGCAGTAGATGGTTGTAATGCTTTAGAAGTGCTTGGAGAGCAAGACGTTACCATCATCACAACAGATTTTAATATGCCAAACATGAACGGGGTTGAGTTGGTTCAGGCGCTCAGAGGAAAAGACAAATATAAATATGTACCGATTTTGCTCATTTCTACCGAGCAGGACGAACAAATTAAAATACAAGCCCGTGAAGCGGGTGCTTCGGGCTGGGTGCGTAAGCCATTCCAGATGTCTACGTTGCTGGAAGCGGTTAAAAAAGTAAGTGGTGAAAACTAACATAACACGGAATATTAGGTTATGAGTGAAGACATAGGAATGGAAGGGCTGAAGGATATTTTCATAGTGGAGTGCTATGAAATGATCGAAGTCATGGAACAGCAGCTTCTTGATATGGATGTTGAGGGTGAGGTTTCTATTGATTCGCTCAATGCTATTTTTCGTGGTGCTCATTCTATGAAAGGCGGTGCAGGCGCACTTGGGTTTCAAGAAATTTATCAATTTACGCACGTTATGGAAGCCCTTCTGGATGGCATGCGCTCATCCACGATAAAGCCTACCGCTGTAATTGTAGATACACTCTTAGCTGGCGTGGATGTTGTTAGAAAAATGGTGGATATGGGAAATAGTGCAACGCCTATACCCGATAACATGGGTTCTGACATATTAGCAAAAATTGATGCAATATTAAAAGGCGAGGGGGCAGCGGCAGCTGGCGCTCCTGCTGAGGCTATAGCTTCGCCAAATGTTGAAGCAGAAGCCCCTCAAGCCGAAGTGGCTAACGGGATGGATATGGCTGTGCCAGAAGCAGCAATTGGCGGCCTATACCATATCACCTTCAAGCCTGGGCCTGATTTGTTTGGCTCAGGAAATGATCCGCTTTTTATTCTCAAACAGCTGCAAAGTTTGGGTGAACTCACTGTGGAGGCAAAATACGATAATTTGCCGACATGGGCAGAATATGACATGCAACAATGCTATATTAGCTGGGAAATTCAGCTCAAAGCCGATGTGATGGAAAGCGAAATTAAAGAAGTGTTCGAGTTTGTTGAAGGGCTGGCTGAAATTGTTATTACCAAAGAAGGTGCTGCACCTGAGGCTACGCAGCAAGAAGTTGTAAGTGATACTATGGTAGAAGATACGCCTATTGCTGTAGCGCCTGAAGAAGATAATATACCAGAGCCAGTAGCAGAAGCAGTGCCTGCTCCTGTAGCTGCGGAAGCTGCTGCACAGCCAAAGCCAAGTGCGCCCACTGCAGCACCAGCTAAAAAAGAAGAAAGTCCGGCTCACACCCCCGCTGCGGCAACAGTGCGTGTGGATGTAGATAAAATTGACCGTATGGTGAATATGGTAGGTGAGTTGGTAATTGCGCAGTCAATGTTGCTTGATCGTATGGGTGGCTTGCCAGAGAGCGTGCAAGGGCAGCTGAATTCAAGCTTGGCGGATCTTTCTCGTAAAACGAGAGATTTGCAAGAGTCGGTCATGTCGGTGCGGATGCAGCCTGTGCAGTCTATTTTTGCACGTATGTCGCGTCTAACGCGTGATTTATCGCGTCAGCTAGAAAAGCCATTTAAGCTAGTTACAGTGGGAGAATCTACCGAGGTAGATAAAACCATTATTGAAAAATTAAGTGACCCGATTACGCACATGCTTCGTAACTCGGCAGACCATGGGCTCGAAATGCCAGATGTACGGATTGCTAATGGTAAGCCAAAAGAAGGAACCATTACACTTTCGGCATATCATGCCGGTGGTAAAATTGTGATTGAAATTCAAGATGATGGCGCAGGTATTAATCGCGAGCGCGTGTTGGCTAAGGCTAAAGAAAAAGGGCTTGTGATGCCTGATGCCGAGCTAACTCCAGAACAGATTGATACACTCGTGTTTTTGCCGGGCTTCTCAACGGCAGAGGCGGTTTCTACCGTTTCAGGGCGTGGGGTTGGTATGGATGTTGTGGATAAGAACATCAAAGAGCTTGGCGGTGGCATTGCGATTGATAACCAGCCGGGCGTAGGTGCGCGATTTATCATTACGCTGCCACTCACATTGGCAATTCTTGATGGGATGGTCGTTGCCTCTGGAAATGAAAAATATATTATCCCGATACTTAATATGGTGGAAACCTTCCAGCCAAGTGAAGAAAATATCAAAACGATTGCTGATGGAAATGACCTGATAAATATTCGTGGTGAGTATATACCAATGGTCTATCTGCATGAAATTTTCAATATTCCTGGCTGTAAAGAAAAAGCAAGTGAAGGCTTGGTAATTGTTATTGAAAGTGGTCGTCACAAATTTGGTTTGGTGGTGGATAGCCTGATTGGTCAACAACAGGTGGTGATTAAGACCATTGATGATCAGTCGGAAATCATTCCGGGTGTTTCGGGCGCTACAATTTTAGGTGATGGTAAAATTTCGCTCATTCTGGATATTTCGGGCATCTATCAAATGCTAAAGACACAGA
>CAYGPX010000246.1:0-2614 GCA_964351935.1 uncultured Rickettsiales bacterium
GTGTTAT
Organism: uncultured Rickettsiales bacterium; assembly: GCA_964351935.1. GTDB lineage: Bacteria > Pseudomonadota > Alphaproteobacteria > Rickettsiales > CAYGPX01 > CAYGPX01. Next base: position 8 of record CAYGPX010000246.1, read on the forward strand.
AGCAGTGCGGCTAACCTATGCAGAAAAGCTATGCGCCGTTTATCTCATCTTTTATTTCTTTTTTTACTGCTATTTTCATTTACTGCAAATGCAGAGCCAAAAACCTTGCGTGGTGGCTGGTATATGCTCGATCCTTTCCAGTATGTGGATGATAAAACCGGACAAGCCGTGCTGACAGGTTTAGATGTAGAATTGTTGCGGACTATCAGCAAAGAGGCCGGATATCGCATCGGTTTTGAAGAAAAGCAATGGGTAGCGCAACTGCATGATATTGAGTATGGCCAGCAAGAGGTTGCTACAGGTGCTACTAAAACAAAGATACGTGAAGGCTTTGCTTATTTTTCAGTTCCTTATCGCAGTGAAACTAACGTGCTATATGTGCCGGCTGGTAAAGCTAAAAACATTCAAGCCAATGATGTCAAAACGCTTCTTCATGCATTAAAGGAAAAGTCATTCAAGCTGGGTGTGATAGATGGTTATGCTTATGCAGATTCAAAAATAAATGCATTTATCGCAGATCCGAAAAATAGTGTTCAACTCTTTAAAGCGCAAAATGATTATGAAAACTTCCGCAAAATGCTAAATGGCGAAATTGACGGGTTTCTAGCAGATAGAATTGTGGCAAGTACGGTTGCTTGGCGCAATAAATTCCAGCAAAAAGCAGAAGAACACCCTGTTACGGTGACGCAGGATATTCACCTTATGTTTAGTAAAAAAACTGTCTCGCCTGAAATGGTAGAGCAGTTTAATCAAGCTATTTTCAGATTGCGTGATTCAGGTGAAATTAACACCATTAACAAGCGTTATATTTTTCCAATTTTATTATCGCAAACGTTAGATAGCCGCTGGTTCTTTGTGATAGATGTTTTGGGGACATTGGCATTTGCAATTTCAGGTTTGTTGTTGGCCTATAAATATCGTTACGATATCTTTGGAGCATTTGTGTTGGCCTCACTTCCAGCAGTTGGCGGTGGTGTGGTGCGAGATCTACTAACCAACGGTAATCCTATTGGATTAATGCAAAGTCCTATCTATCTTTATATTATTATTGCAACCGTATTAAGTGGGTTTGTATTTTTAAAGCTTTATGAATGGTGGCAACATCATTTGCGCAAAAATGCCCTTTATCAAAGCAAAGGTTTTCGTAGCTTTGTCAATAGTATGGTGCAGGTGTCTGATGCGCTGGGATTGGCAGCATTTACGGTTACAGGTGTGGTAGTGGCACTTGCAACAAAGTCAGAACCTCTGTGGATTTGGGGACCAATTTTAGCAACACTTACAGGTGCAGGTGGTGGTATATTGCGTGATGTGCTGCGTTCTGATCCTGATATTCCGGCATTAAAAGGCGAGCTTTATCCGGAAATAGCGTTTTTTTGGGGGCTGCTGCTAGCATTGTTTTTACAGTGGCAAACACATAAAATAGCGCCGGATGAAATTTTAATAGGTATTGTGGTAACAATCGTTGGTGTGTTTACCACGCGTATGCTTGCAATACATCTTGATTGGAAGAGCCCGCGCTACTATCTAAAAGACTAGTCGTTTGTAGTATTTAGATTAAATTACCTTCTTTGAAGGTAATTTTGCATCAGGCTTTCTGATATAAAGTGGTGATGGAATAAGGCCTTTTTTACCCTGATTTAGCCGAAGTAGGGTTAGTTCAGCAATTGATTTGGCATCGGGTAATAAGCTTTCTTTTAAGACGGTAAGTTTGCAAGTTACGAATGGTGAGATAAGTGCTGCTCCACTGCCTGCAAGTGTTATTGTTTCATTTCCCAGCAGTGCTGCTGCTTCCTCATAGCTACAAAGCATAGCCTCAGATTCCGCACTTAGACTCTTGACGTCGAAGGATTGTAAGAAAACCTCCCCACGTCTGGCATCCAGTGCGATAAAAATTTTCTTTTCTAATATTTTTTGAGATTTTTTAGCCATATATGCAACTGTTTCCAGTGCTGAAAGGCCAAAGAAACTTGCTTTGGTGGCAAGTAGTAATCCATGTGCTGCGGCAAGGCCAATGCGCAAGCCAGTAAAGCTGCCTGGGCCAACGGTTGCAGCAATAGTGGTGATGTCACTAAATTCTAGTTGTGCCTCTTTAAGAGCTGCTTCCATAGTAGGCACCAGTAATTCAGCTTGTCGCGATGTTTCGTTGATATGTTTAGAAATAAGTTTTTGTTGGGGATTGGCAACAGCAACCGAACAAAATCCATGTGTAGTATCAAAAGCTAAAATTGTCATGGCAGAGACTCTTGGAAATATCATGTGGTTAGGTTATGCTGGACATGTAATAGAAAGTCAAGCTAAGGAGAATGTTATGACACTTGCTGCAAAACATTGTGAGCCATGCACTAAAAAAGATAGTCTTCCTTTATCGCGTCAAGAGGCAAAGCAGTTGCTTTCCGAGTTGGAAGGCTGGAACCTGAATAATGATACAAGTGTTATTGAGCGTCAATTTAAGTTTCGTAATTTTATCCACTCACTTGGATTTGTGAATCAGGTGGCAGAAATTGCAGAACGCGAAAACCATCACCCTGATATCACCTTCGGTTGGGGTTATTGTAACATTGCACTTTCAACACATTCTATCGGTGGCTTGCATCAGAATGATTTTAT
>CAYGPX010000247.1:0-2564 GCA_964351935.1 uncultured Rickettsiales bacterium
CTATTAGTTTCTATAAACCATTTTCTATAAGGATTCTACCCTGATAATGACAGGGGCTTTGACTACTTGCTGCATTTCAGAGATTTTTGCGACAGCTTTTTGCAATGTTTTTTCTGAAACTTCATGCGTGGTAGCCACAATAGTAGCGGTTTTGGCCATGCGCGGAGGTTTCTGAATGACAGCCTCAAGCGAAATGCCATTGCGGTTTAGCTCCTTGCTGATGCCCGCCAACACGCCTGATTCATCTGCCACTTCGATGCGTAGGTAATATTCTCCCACGCGGCTTTCAAGTGGCAAAAATGATGCTTTGTTTTGAGCCGAAGTAGGGATGCCAAAAGCAAACGATTTGCGTCCGGCGGCAATATCAGCAATATCGGCCACCACAGCAGAAGCGGTAGCACCTTCACCTGCGCCCGGGCCTTCAAACATAACATTGCCCACATAATCGCCTTGCACCAGCACGGCATTATGCACACCATCCACGCCCGCAATAGGGTTCTCTAAAGGCACAAGGGCAGGATAGACTGCCTGACGTATGCCATCAGGCGTATTTTCACACAGGCCAAGCAGCTTGATGGCATAGCCCAGCTCGCGCGCATAATCAATATCTGCCAGTGTAATGTTGCGAATGCCTTCGGTTTTAATTTCAGGGTTTATAGGCACACCAAAAGCCAGCGAAGTGAGAAGCACCAGCTTATGAGCCGCATCAATACCATCTACATCAAAGCTAGGGTCGGCTTCGGCATAGCCCAACTCTTGCGCTTCTTTTAAAATCTCATCATAGCCGCGCTTGGTATCGCGCATGGCAGTGAGCACATAATTGCATGTGCCGTTTAAAATGCCTGCTAGGCGTACAATTTTGTTGGCAGCTAAGCCTTCTTTCAAACCTTTTACGATGGGAATGCCACCGGCAATAGCAGCTTCAAATGCTAGTGTTACATTATTCTGTTCTGCTATATTTGCAAGCTCTAAGCCATGTTTTGCCAATAGTGCCTTATTGGCAGTGACGACATGTTTGCCATTTTCGAGTGCAGTTTTACAAAGTTGATAAGCAACGCCATCAGCTCCGCCTATCACTTCTACCACAACATCCACTTCGGCCAGCGAGGCAAGTTTCAGCGCATCTTCATGCCATGCAATATTATCAAGGCATAGGCCACGGTCGCGTGATTTATTGCGAGCAGAAACGGCCTTTATTATAATGTTAGCACCTGTGCGGGCGGATAAGAGTGAGGCATGTTCTTGAATAATCTTTATCACGCCTTGGCCAACGGTGCCAAGCCCTGCAATGGCAATGGTTAAGTTTTTGGTAGCGGATTTTTGAGAAGCAGAAATCATAAGTTACAGTTTTTAGCGTTATAGGGTTGAAAATATATCTGCAGCACTCAAGCCTACAGGTTTCTTATTTCTTCAAAAATGTTTTTATATTTTTACATGCCTGCCGGATACGTTGGTTATTTTCTACCATAGCAATACGCACATAGCCTTCACCATTATAACCAAAGCCAATTCCAGGCGAAACGGCCACGCCTGCTTCGTTGAGGAGTTGCTTGGAAAATTCTAACGAGCCTATCTCTTTAAATTGCTCGGGGATAGGAGTCCAGATAAACATAGAAGCATCAGGCGTTGGCACATCCCAGCCTGCATCATGCAAGCCTTTAACAAGAACATCGCGGCGGCCTTTATAAAGAGCACGTGTTTGTTTTACGCAATCTTGTGGTCCATTAAATGCGGCGGCTGCAGCTACTTGAATGGGAGTGAACGAGCCGTAATCCATATAGGATTTGATGTAGCTGAGTGCTCCAATTAGTTTTTGGTTTCCTACAGCAAAGCCAACACGCCATCCTGCCATCGAATAGGTTTTACTAACGCTGCTAAACTCGATAGCCACATCTTTTGCACCTTTTACCTGTAAAATGGAAGGTGGTGGGTTATCTTCGTCAAAGTAAATTTCAGCATAGGCAATATCGGAAATAATATAGATGCCATGATGCCTGCATAAATCGACAATTTCTTCATAAAATTCGAGACTCACAGTTTCCGCCGTAGGATTGCCGGGAAAGTTAAGAATGAGTGCCAATGGCTTGGGCGAGCATTCATCAATGGCTTTTTTTACCTTGTCGATAAATCCGGTTTGGCCAACAAAATTAGGCAGTGACCACACGCTAGCACCGGCAATAATGAAGCCATAAGTGTGAATGGGATAGCTTGGGTTTGGAACCATCACGACATCACCAGGTCCAGTGATGGCAGTGGCAAGGCTGGTTAAGCCTTCTTTCGATCCTAGTGTTACAATGGCTTCTTTTTCGGGGTCTATGCTTACGCAAAAGCGGCGCTCATAATAGTTTGAAAGGGCTTTTCTAAGGCCGGGAATGCCTTTAGACATAGAATAGCCATGAGCGCGAGGGTTTTTCACCGTTTCAATCAGCTTGTCGGTCACATGTTCTGGTGGTGCTGAATCAGGGTTGCCCATGCCAAGATCAATCACGTCTTCACCGCGCGCACGAGCCGCTGCCTTGATGCGATTAACTTCTGCAAATACATAAGGAGGAAGGCGGTCAATA
>CAYGPX010000248.1:0-1756 GCA_964351935.1 uncultured Rickettsiales bacterium
GGTTGACCATACTAATTTATCAAAATTACTGCCTGCTAAATCTAAAGGGACGGTAAATTCTTGATTCTGATAGTAAAAATAAGCTTCAAGCTCGGCTTTGGCTTGTGCAATCACCGGATAGTTATCAAGACGTGTGCCTTTGGTGTAGGCTTCTTGATCGTTGGTGGGAATGCATCGCACACGCGTGATAAAATTGTTCTGTGCCTCGATATATACCATACCAAGTGGCGAGTTGAACGTTGTAAAAATGGTGTTTGGAAGCGTCATATCAAAGCGGTGCGACTAAATGTTGGTTGCGTTTTTTAATAAAAACGGTTATTTTTCGGCAAATATACGAAAGAATATAGACAGAAGATACCATGGTTACTAACACCAAGCTAGCAGAAAATAGTGCCGCAAATCTCTCGCAAGAGAGGTTTGACCGTGCGCTGGCCAAACTTGAGCAGGTCTGTACAAAACTCAAGGAACGTAGCCAGCTGCTTGAAAAAGCGCAAACGCGCGCATCCGATGAGTTGGGGCTGCATATTCGCAATCTTGGTCGCATATTAGAGCGTCAGGAATAGTTTTTAGGGAAAACATCATGCCTACCATTCGCTTTTCCATTGGAACACAAAGCTTTACCCTTGCTTGCGAAGAAGGAGAAGAAAACCATATTCGCCAGCTTGAAAAAAGTGTGAACCGTCGTTTTGAAGTAATGCAGCGCACCTTTGGTTCTGCGGGAAATCAACTGGTGATGGGTGTAACGATGTTGATGATGGAAGAAGATATTCAGAAGCTGCAAAAAGGCGAAGCTCCTTCAGCTGAGACGGTAGCAGCAACCGCAGCTGGAGTGGATGATAGCGCACTTCGTCAGCAAATTAGAACTGAAATCCTTAATGAGCTTAGTCCTAAGCTGGAAAGGCTTGCGGAAACACTGGAAAGAGTTTAGTATCAGCGTTAAGGGGTGGATTGCTGCCCGACATGCTGGCAACACAATCTCCAGAGTCGATACCATGCTTAAGGGAGTGGTCCCTGGTCAGGCTGTGGCTTGATTACTTACCGCGCCCACCTTTACATACGAGGTCTCAGGAGCATTCATATGACTGGCGGTCAGGGCGGTCCCACCTCCCATTAACTATCCTTTAAAAACATTGCATCATAAGGTTGGTTGAACAATGTCTTCTGTTAAACCGATGAAACAGCGCTTGAGAGAAAGCTTTTTGCGTAAGCGAGAAGCGGTTTCTCACGCCGTGCAACATGATGCTTCGCAAAAAATGCTGATGCATTTTGCAGCACACCCGCTTTGCAAGCACTTAGCAAAAGCAACGGTGGTTGCTGCCTATCATCCCACTGCAGGAGAGCTTGATCCGTTACCATTGCTTGAGCACTTACTAAGCCATGGTATGGTGGCTGCATTACCGGTGATTGTGAAAAAAGAATCGGCATTGGCATTTGCGCCATGGCACCCTGAGGCAACCATGCAGGCAGGAAAGGTGATTGCACACATTCTTGAGCCTGAGCATTACCACGAAGATCGCTGCACTCCTTCCTTAGTGATGGTGCCATTGCTGGCAGTGGATGCGCGTGGCCACCGGTTGGGGTTTGGTGGTGGATATTATGATCGTACGCTTACCGCTCTGCGTGAACAAAATCCGGCACTCATTACAATAGGTATCGGCTATCATTGGCAATTAAGTAAACACGATTTACCAAACGAACCCCATGATGTTGTACTAAATTATTTCTTAAGTGAAGAAGGCATCACGGCCTTTTGACA
>CAYGPX010000248.1:1766-2554 GCA_964351935.1 uncultured Rickettsiales bacterium
TTTGCTGCGCAAACGCTATAATCTGCTGCAAGAAATAGCAACCCATCTAAGGAAGGAAGCGCAAATGGCCGGCCATTCGCAATTTGCCAATATCAAGCATCGCAAAGAAGCACAGGATTCTAAACGTGCAAAATTATTTACCAAGCTAGCGCGTGAAATTATGGTGGCGGCCAGAAGTGGCCAGCCTGATCCAAATTTTAACCCACGCCTGCGCAACGCCATTATTGCTGCAAAACGTGCAGGCTTGCCCAAAGAACGGATTGAAACTTCCATCAAAAAAGGCTCAGGCGAGCTGGAAGGCGAAAACTACGAAGAAATGACCTATGAAGGCTATGCTTCTGGCGGTATTCCTCTGATTGTTGAGGCATTAACCGATAACCGAAATCGCTCGGCGTCTGATATTCGTTCGGCCTTTACCAAGGGCGGCGGCAATATGGGTGAATCAGGCAGTGTGAATTTTATGTTTAACCGTATTGGCTTGGTGGAATATCCTGTTGCGGTAGCCTCAGCCGATGAGATGTTTGAAGCCGCAGTGGAAGCGGGAGCTGATAATGCTGAAACCAGCCAAGAGTGGCACGAAATTAGCTGTGCACCTGATGAGTTGAACAATGTGCGTGAGGCGCTGTTGGCCAAATTTGGTGATCCGGAAACGGTGCGTTTAGCGTGGCAGGCAAAAGATCCTCAACCCATCACGCTTGAGCAGGCGCAATCGTTACTAAAACTCATTGAAAATCTGGAAGATTTGGACGATGTGCAACGCGTTGAAGGTTCGTTCGTCATCCCCGATG
>CAYGPX010000249.1:0-2544 GCA_964351935.1 uncultured Rickettsiales bacterium
CATGAATACCAAGCAAAACAATTGCTTAAGAAGTTCGGTGCACCAGTTTCTGAAGGGAAAGTAGCTTTCTCTGCAGAAGAAGCAAAAGCAGCAGCGGAAGAGCTTGGATGCAAATTGTTTGTTGTCAAAGCACAAATCCACGCAGGTGGCCGCGGTAAAGGTAAATTCACAGAGCTTTCTAAGGATGCCAAAGGTGGCGTTCGCTTGGCTAAAACATCCGCTGAAGTGAAAGAAAACGCTAAGGATATGCTGGGCAATACGCTCGTTACGATTCAAACTGGTGCGGAAGGCAAGCAGGTGAATCGTCTGTATATCGAAGCAGGCTCTGATATTAAAAAAGAATATTATATCTCTTTATTGGTAGATCGTGAAACCAGTCGCGTTGCATTTGTTGCATCGACCGAAGGTGGAATGGATATCGAAGAAGTGGCACATAACACACCTGAAAAAATCATCACCATGAGTGTTGATCCTGCTTCGGGCGTTTCGGGCTTCCATGCACGTAAACTTGGTTTTGCGCTTGGTTTTGAAGGTTCTCAACTTAAGCAGTTCACCAAAGTAGTATTTGCGCTTTATAAAGCGTTTGTAGAAACCGATGCGGCACAAATTGAAATCAACCCGTTGATTGAAACCCCAGAAGGTGAAATCAAATTGCTGGATGCGAAAGTTGGTTTTGATTCGAATGCATTGTTCCGTCACCCTGATATTGAAGAGCTTCGCGATGAAAGTGAAGAAGAAGCATCAGAGCGTGAAGCCTCTAAGCACGAGCTTTCTTACGTGAAAATGGAAGGTAACATTGGCTGTATGGTAAATGGTGCTGGTCTTGCTATGGCAACGATGGATATCATTAAACTTAAAGGTGGCGAGCCTGCCAACTTCCTAGACGTAGGTGGTGGCGCAACCAAAGAACGCGTAACAACCGCATTCAAAATTATTCTGGCTGACCCTAACGTTGAGGGTGTGCTGGTGAATATTTTCGGTGGTATTATGCGTTGCGATATTATCGCTGAAGGCGTGATTGCTGCGGCTAAAGAAGTGAAACTTTCAGTACCTTTGGTTGTTCGCCTTGAAGGTACGAATGTTGAAAAAGGTAAAGAAATTTTACGTAAATCTGGGCTCGATATTATTCCTGCAGATAATTTAGAAGATGCAGCGGAAAAAGTGGTAGCAGCAGTGAAGAAGGAGGCAGCGTAATGTCGATTCTAATCAATAAAAATACCAAAGTTATTTGTCAGGGTTTTACTGGCGCGCAAGGCACGTTCCACTCTGAGCAAGCTGTTGCTTATGGCACTAAAATGGTGGGTGGCGTTACGCCTGGTAAAGGTGGGTCTAAGCACTTGAATTTGCCGGTGTTTAACACGGTTCAGGAAGCTAAAGATGTAACAGGTGCAAATGCATCGGTTATTTATGTTCCCCCTCCGTTTGCTGCGGATGCAATTTTAGAAGCCATTGATGCTGAAATTGAACTTGCTATCTGTATTACTGAAGGCATTCCTGTTATGGACATGGTGAAAGTAAAGCGGGCGCTTGAATGTTCTAAAACACGCTTGGTTGGCCCGAACTGCCCCGGCGTGATTACGCCTGATGAATGTAAGATTGGTATTATGCCTGGTCATATTCATAAAAAAGGCCGTATTGGTATTGTTTCACGTTCTGGTACGCTAACTTATGAAGCTGTGCATCAAACCAGTGCGGAAGGCTATGGCCAATCAACGTGTGTAGGTATTGGTGGTGACCCGGTGAATGGTACAAACTTTATCGACGTGCTTGAGCTTTTCTTGCAAGACGATGAAACCGATGCCATCGTAATGATTGGTGAAATTGGTGGCTCAGCTGAAGAAGAGGCAGCAGCTTTCTTGAAAGCCTCAAAAATCAAAAAGCCTACCGTTGGATTTATCGCTGGTCGTACAGCTCCTCCGGGAAAACGTATGGGCCATGCCGGTGCGATTATTTCTGGTGGTAAAGGTGGTGCAGAAGATAAGTTAGAAGCAATGCGCTCTGCGGGTATTGCCATTTCTGATTCTCCTTCTGGTCTTGGTCGTACAATGAAAAAGTTGTTGGCTGCATAACTCGTTAAAATCAGTTTTTTTGGGCTAGGTTAGTAAAATAAAGACAGTTGTCTTAAGAGCGCCTAGCCCAATTTATTATTAGCCTGTCTTTATATTTTTTGAAAATTTCAGATGCTATTTTAAAGAGGACGTCCATGTCTAAAGAAAAAAATCAGGAATCATTCCTTTTTGGAAGTAATATCGCCTTTATTGAAGAAGTATATGCGCGTTATTTGCAGGATAAAAATTCGGTGGATGCTAGTTGGAGAGAAATCTTCAACGAGATGGGCGACTCACTCGATGTGATGATTAAAAACAATAAGGGCGCTTCGTGGGCACCTAAGCAGACAAAGATCGTCGGCTATATTGATCCTGAAGCAAAAGCAGCGGCGAATAAAAACACTAAAGGTGGCGTTGCTTCCGATGAGGCGTGCCGCGATAGTATCAATGCGTTGATGCTGGTGCGTGCTTATAAAGTGCGTGGGCATTTGTTTGC
>CAYGPX010000250.1:0-2541 GCA_964351935.1 uncultured Rickettsiales bacterium
TTAGTAGCATCATCATAGGTGATGGTACTACCAAAGCGCACGCCACCAATCATCGCAAACTCGTTGCGACGCTCTAGTAGCAAGCGAATCACTTTCAAATAGTTTTTGTTCCAACGCACGGTAATGCCATATTCCGCCACACCACCAAAACCTGCCAATGTGCGCTCGTTCAAATCTTCATACAGGCTATTAATATCTTTCACTGGCGTAAATGGAACACGTGCACCTTTATCATCCACACCTGAAATTTCAGCAGGCAACGGCTCAATTTTTAAGCCTTCAACACCCACCACGGTGTGGCCGTCATTGAGCAAATGGTGCGCAAGCGTATAGCCAGCAGGCCCTAAACCGGAAACCAGCACCTTATAGCCGCTTTCTGCCTTTGGCAGCGGGCGCTCTAAATTCAGTGGGTTCCAGCGTGTAAGAAGTGAATAAATCTCAAAACCCCATGGCAGATTTAGCACATCATCCAGTGTTCTGGTTTCGGTGCGCGGAATGTTGACAGGATCTTGCTTCTGATAAACGCACGCCTTCATACAATCGTTACAAATACGGTGACCAGTACCAGCACACATTGGGTTATCAACCGTCACCATTGCAAGCGCACCCAACGGCACGCCTTGGCTTTTCAGCGTATTCATTTCCGAGATTTTTTCTTCCAACGGGCAACCAGCCAGCATCACATCCGTAGGGCTATTTTTATAAGTGCCGTCTTTTTCTTTTAAGCCCTTTGAGCAAGAATCTTTATCCTGATTATGACAATAAATGCAGTAATTTGCATCGTCCAACGCCTCTATCAAACTACCACCATTATCGGTCAGATGAAATGCCTCGCGGTGGCGCAGTGGGTGAGACGATGCAAGCTTCTTCACCGTGATGCCTTTGACGGTTTCAGTTTCAACCGGCACAAGGTTAGCAAAGTCTAACTTATTTGGGGTTTTAAACAGCACACCAATTTTATGACGTTTTTTGCCTGCTTCGGTATAGAGCGCCCAGCAGGCATATTTTTTTGCCAACTCAATTTCAGCTTCGTGCTTTTCTTTCTCATCCAGCCATGTGTTCACATGGTTGCTGTAGGAAAGTTCGGTGAGCGGTTCACCAAATTTGCTTTCTAGCTGCGCGGCTAAATCTTCACCATCAAACGCGGCGGCCGCATCGGGCTTATAGGCACGCGCTGCTTGACGCTGTATAAACAGGCGCTTACAGGTATAGATATTGGCTAGCTCGTCGTGATCGGCTTTAAGCGCACGCACTTCTTTTTCGATATTAAAAAGCTTAGAAATAAAATCTTCTACATAAGGTGCCACTTCAATCAGCAAGTTCGATGTATCTTTCTCAGATAACACGCCATCCTTTGCGCGCGCGGCTACAAAACGGTTGTGCAGATCCGCATTGCTTTGTGCCAACTCAGCAATAAACGCAGCATCCAGCTTGGTGAGGCCAGTACGTTGATAGAGATCATTAAACTTCAAATTAAATGCAAGATTGAGTGTCATTTTTTACTCTTAACGTTTGTAGTTTGTTAGTTTCTAGCCACACTTTGCTAACAGCCTTTTAGAGCTGGCAACTTAGCACGCTAAAAACCTCTTATATTCCTTCACCGCCTTCAATCATCGCCTTCACTGGCGCGACCAAATGATGCTCGATGTAAGCTTCAAGCTGCGCTACGCTCTCATCGATGGTTTGGCTACCATTATCAACCACCAAGTCGGCATTATCCGGTACATCAAAACGGTCTGAAACGCCGGTAAAGTTTTTGATTTCACCTGAGCGAGCCTTTTTGTAAAGCCCTTTAGGATCGCGTGACTCACACACATCAAGCGATGCATTAATATACACACTATGAAAGGCTTCACATGCAGCACTACGTGCACGTCTTCTATCTTCGGCATAAGGCGAAATAAACGCGGTAATCACAATCACACCTGCTTGGGCAAAGAGCGAAGCCACCTCACCTACGCGGCGTAAGTTTTCTGAGCGATCTTCCGATGCAAAACCAAGGTCAGCATTTAGCCCCGTACGAACCGTATCGCCATCAAGGATATAGACCTGATAACCTTTGGCAAAGAGGCGCTTTTCAAGCTCTTGCGCTAACGTTGTTTTACCAGAACCTGAAAGCCCCGAGAACCAAAGAATGCCTCCCAGATGGCCATTCGCAACCGCACGCTGTGCTGTCGTAATTTTATGCGATACAGGGAAAACATTGGTTGATTTAACACCCTTTAATGTTGGCATCACACGCTGATCAGCAAAACCGTCCATGTCGAGAATTCCACCACCTACCACATGGTAGTTTTCCATCACCACAAAGCGTCCGGTTTTGGGGTTTTGCAAGTGCTCATCAATGGTTGCTAACCCACGCACACGAAATACCACTTCGGCCACTGCATTTTTTGGCACCGCTAGCGATTCGTTACGCGAAAGCGTATCTGTATCAACCACCGGCTCAATTTTTTGCACTTCAGCGCGATCTTCGGACGTGTGAATTTTAAGTTGATTGTTGTTTCGAACTTCGAGTGATGTATTACACTACCAGAAGCG
>CAYGPX010000251.1:0-2540 GCA_964351935.1 uncultured Rickettsiales bacterium
CTTTAACTGATATTTGCTGACCAGAAATGGAACGCGCCAACGTGCCAAATGCATCTCCGCGTGAGCTAAGCGTTTCGCCATGGTAGCGCGCAATAAGCCCTGCCATCACGCTGTCATGCTCAGATAAATGCTGCTTGGCGTTTTCCCAATAGTGCGGTTTTCGAATGGATGTTTTCATAGCGTCTTTTTTAGCAGAATTTCTTTAGTTTTACAGTATTTATTAGCATCATTTTTGCGAGGCTTGGAAGTGATATTAAGCACAGATGTGCGTTGCACCTTAGCCTTTGTACCTATATACATAAATGTGATTTTAACCACCAAATGAACACACCCGCACACTATGCACATTATCAACGCCATGTTTGCAAAGAATTTAGGGGGTATTGAACAATGCGCAGTTGATTATGCGCAAGGCTTAGCCTCTAAAGGACATAAAATCACCTGCTTGGTGCAGCCAGATGCAGCTGTCATCCCTGCCCTGCAATCTATTTCTGGCGTTGAAACTATTGAAATTTCCAACCGCGGTCAGTGGGATTTTGTTGCAAAACTTCGACTAAGAAAGATACTAAAAAAACTTTCTCCCGATGTGATGATTGCCCATGGCAACCGCGCTTTAAAGCTACTTGCGCGTATGGATTATCCTCTGGTAGGTGTCACGCACAATTATAGCCTCGCCCACATGAAAAAAGCCGATGCCGTGATTGCACTCACCAATGACTTGGCACGCCATGCTATATCGCAAGGAGTGGCCGAACAAGCCATTATCCGCCTGCCAAATATGATTCAACTTGAGAAGAAAACAGTAATGCCTAAGCGCATGCAACAACCACCTGTTATCGGCGCAATGGGAAGACTAGTGAAAAAGAAAGGGTTTGATATTTTTTTTCAAGCACTGGCTGTTTTGAAAGAACAAAAAGTACTCTTCCAAGCTATATTAGCAGGCGATGGGGAGGAAGCGGAATCGCTCAAACACTTGGCCAGTGAGTTAAAGCTTACATCAGAAGATATTCATTTCACTGGCTGGATTAACAACAAGAACGAACTCTTTGATAAAGTGGATATTTTTTGCGTTCCATCTCATCACGAGCCTTTCGGTATTATTGTACTGGAAGCCTTAACACGTGCGCTACCGGTTGTTTCTACTGCAAGTGAAGGGCCTAGTGAAATTTTGACACATGAAAAAGATGCACTACTCACCCCCGTTGGTGACGCCAAAGCACTAGCAGAAGCATTAAAGAAACTGATTCAAACACCCAAGCTCTGTGCTGATTTAGCAAAAAATGGACAACGGCTTGTAAATGAAAAATATAGCATGAATGTGGTTGCTGATGCACTTTCAACCGCGCTAGAAGCTATGCTAGCTAAGCATATGCGAGGCACAAAATGAAGCTTATCATCTCCACTTTTATAAAAGAACCGGGTGGAATTGCTCAATCGTTTCTCGATTACTGCAAAGTACTTTCTGATCGCGGCCACGAAGTACATGCATTTGTGCGCGGTGATATGCCGCTTAGCTTCCGCAGAAAGACGCATAAATATTGCAAAAAAATGTATATGTTCAAGCCTCGTGGCTATTACGATATCATTAGCTTAGTACGTATGTGGGTGACGATTCGCCTTATTAAAGCGGATGCCATCGTAGCACATGGCAACCGCGCTAGCAGTTTGATTCGCCGCGCGGCCAAGGGACTAAAAGCACCCTGTATCACCGTGTGCCATAGCTATAATGTTGCGCGCTCTATTGGTATGGATGGAGTGATTGCGCTTTCACCGCACATGCATGCGCATATTGTAACAAAAGGCCAACCTGCCGATAAATGTTATATTATTCCAAATATGATTTATTTAGCTGATAAACAAGGCATTTCCACAAAAACTCCACCTCATAAAACCATCACTATTGGCACCATGGCTGAACTTCATCCCAATAAAGGTATTCATCATGTAATAGCAGCTATTTCACAGCTAAGACAGAAGGGAATAAACTGCAATCTTAGGATTGCAGGGGAAGGAGCAGAGCGCAAAAATCTTGAAGCGCAAGTGAGCGCATTAAATCTTAATGAGCATGTTAAATTTCTTGGGTGGATTGATGATAAAAAATCATTCTTTAATAGCATTGATATTTTTTGCCTTGCCTCACTAAGTGAAAGATTTGGCATCGTAATTTTAGAAGCAGTTGCGTATTACGCACCTGTGCTTGGAACCAAAGGGCACGGCCCATCTTATTTGATTGAGGATGGAAAGAACGGACTGCTGTGTGAGATAGACAGCACTGAATCCATTGCATCGCAACTTGAAAAGTTAATTCACAACCCCCATCTGTGGCAAGCACTCTCTAAAGCAGGGTTTGAAAATGCCTTAAAATTCAGTATGCTAAATGTTGGTAAAGAACTCGAAAAAACCTTACAATCGGTTATAAATAAACATCATGAGCGAAGAGCATAATCTTTATATCCCCTTACCTCACCGCGCCTGCATCCGCATTTCAGGCACCGATGCAGCCAGTTTTTTACAAGGGCTCATCACCAACAATATTAATA
>CAYGPX010000252.1:0-2534 GCA_964351935.1 uncultured Rickettsiales bacterium
GGTTTTCATGGGTTTCTATGGATAAGATACCCTATTTCATGGAAAATGGTCAAGGATTAAGTAAAAAGATTTTAAAAATAAATTTTATTTTTCCCAAACACTGGGTACGCCAACATAAAAAAATTGACTTAAAAAATTAAAGAGTGCAGAAATGCAAAAAAATAAGTGAAGCAGATATAGATATGGATATTAGTTCTTTTTTTGTACTAACGGGTTTTTTGTGCGGCGCATACAATGGAATAAATACGTGTATACGAAACAACATTCCCGAAGATCAAAGAGTAAATCAAAGCTTTTACCGCAACCTTTGCCGAGCAATCCCACCCTGCTTACGGGGCGCTGCTCAAAGCGCAGCAGATTTTAGTGAAGATATGGGCGCAATAGCAAGCAGGTGCTTCGCCGTAGCTACAGAATACGCAGATGATGCACTGCAAGCAGGACAAGTTTATCGCGTTAATTTTTTTACATTTTTAACTAACTTTATTGAGCAATACAACGCGGCATTAGACGAGCTTACCAGACGAAATGAGCGTTTTGCACAAACACCTCAAGAGGCACAAACAACTCAAGAGCAGATTGATGGACTCAGAACAATAACCAGAACATTGCACGACATTCAGCAAAGTGCTTTGGAAAATGCTACCGAACAAGCAGGAGAAGAAGGCCCAACCGGTGCTCAATTAAATGCAGCAGTTATAACTGAGCTCGAAGGGCTTGACGAGGAGCAGTCAAGCGCACTCATACAACAAGCATCATCAATATCTGCTGCGGTCAATCCAAATGCTCAGGTAGGCGCACCACTCGTGCAGGGAATGCATAGAACGCAGAGAACAAATTCGCTAAATCACGATAATCCATAATCTATTATCACTACCCCTAAATTTAACTCTCATTACACACCACCTTCCACCGACTTGTTTCACCACTTTTAATGGATAAAGCGCGCATTGGTACTCGCAGCTCTTTTGCAAGCAGCCTCAACAGTGCCTTATTTGCCTTTCCATCCTCTGGTGGCTGAGCAATTCGCACAGATAGCCAAGCCTTCCCATCTGCATCCTCCACCTCACCCACTATTTTTTCTTGAGAGGCATTTGGAGTAACCTTTACATACAACATCACTCCATTTTCACCTGCTTTTTGCCATTTTTTCATTACACCACACCCTTTAGAAATACCGCACCTATCCCACTGAAATATTACATCTTTATTACAAAATAAAGATGTAATTTGACGAAGAACCACCCCTTATGAGACTGTTAATGTGTTAACCCTTCAGAAAATTTACATAAGGAGAGAAGGTTTAACATGAACGTTAACCACTTTATTTAAATTTAATTTAAACAACATCCCTTCACGGAACAAAACCAAAGGGAATAAATGGGAGAGAGAAGATGCCAGAAATAACTTTTGAGCAAGCCAAAGTAATATTTAAAGACTTACTAGAACAAGCGAGTGGTAATACAACTTTACAACAACCAGAGATATTTTGCGAAGAGGTTCAGCGAAGAGGTATCGCTGAATTTTTTTGCCAAGGCTTTTATACAGAGCCACCTGGCTTACCAAGGACACGAGAAGACTTTGCCAACTACTTCGGCATAGATCCCGGCACAGCAACCTTTGCCCTAATTGTGGGCGGTTATGTTAAGAGAGCAGCCGAATATTTTTGGTCAACCGCTCGCTTTCATAATATATGCCAAGATTTTGATAAAAATCATGGCATAATCGAAGAAAAAAAACCCACCTTTAAACAATGCCTAACTAATCTAGATCGAAAATTAGTCAACCTTAAAAGACTCACAAACACTAGCAACGCAGCCGGCGAGCTCGCACCACTAATAATAGAAGAAGATTCAGATCAGATCCAACTTAATTTTGAAGAAGTTGCAGAAGTTATAGAAGAAGTAGTAACCTTAAGAAACGAACTTTTCGCTAAGCAAGTACAACTTAGTACAGATTTTGAAAAGCTCAAGGGTTTAAAAAGTTATGGAAAATCAACCGCATTTCAAACAAGAAAAGCTAAAATGAGAAGGGCCAAAAATACAATAGAAACTGAAATAACAAGGTCCACCGACCTCCTAATGGAATACTACAAACTTGCTGTGGAACACGAAATAGATTTACCCTCAGCATTCGATGATGTTGCCCCACTTCAACGTCAAGGCGCCACCAGAAACCTACGCGAACTCGATGATAATGGTCTTAGAGAGGGTTTAGAAAGATTCAAAACCAAAGACCCAGAAGATTATGAACCTGAACACGATACATGGGGGGAAACATGTGCAACTACCTGCACAGTAACGTTACCAGGGAAAACTTTAGGCTGCCTAAGTGCAATACGTAGTGCTCTTAGTAAATGCTGCAGTAAAGCCAGTGGCACCCCCTCAACTGGAACCGTCACCCCCGACAGCCCAACAGGAAGTCAACCAGTAGTAGAAATGATGCGACGCAATGCCTAATAGAATTCAAATAAAATGTAACAGTTTTATTACAAAATAGATGCCACCTTTTGCAAAAAAAATGCTTCCATGCTATAG
>CAYGPX010000253.1:0-2459 GCA_964351935.1 uncultured Rickettsiales bacterium
TCCTGCAAGGTTGGCAGGAAATTATGGAAAATAATGGCGACCCTGAGAAATATACATCAGCTGAGATGTATAACCAGTTGATGGCGCTTGGGGAAGCAGCGGAAAAAATCTCCGGAGATCATGGTGTCCTTAAAGATTTTGGCAAGTCATTTGCTTCGATGGTGGATAGCGATGCATACAGAGGGCATTTAACCACCGTAGGGGTTGAAGCTGCAAGAATGACAGCAGCCCAAGAAAAATTAGATTTGGCTGAGAAAGGATCAAGCGTTGCAGATCAGAGAGTAGACATAGAAGATAGAAAACGTAAAGCGGCAGAAGCAAAATTTAAGGGTCATACTGATTGGTTAAAACCTAATTGGACGTTCACAATACTGCTTTTTCCGCTTTCATTGGGCTACCTTATGGCGGTTGATGCCATTGCTGATAGGGTTTTTTCTAAAGATAAAGCAGCACTTGAAGCTGCTAAAGCTAGACTTGAGGTAGCCAAAATTAAGCAAAAAGCGGCCAATGCTACTTTTAAAAATCAATGCCAAGAGTTTACAAACTTTGTCGAACAAACAAAGGGCGATAGACTTAGTGTAAATAAACCGGGTTTTTGGCAACAAGCGTATCAGTATTTGACGGGTGGGAGTAGCAATCCAGCTAGGCAAAATGCAGTTGACGAACACGAAGCTGCATTTAATGATGTCCTTGGTAATAATGCAGCAACCGATCTGCAAAAAGCTGCTGATATGGCGGAGAAGGATCCTAGCTTGAAAGCTTATGCAAAGTTAAGTGTTAAAGAGAAGAAAGATTTTGATAAATTTAAAGAAGAGTTTGCCAAACTTTCTCCTGAGGATAAGAAGCTGGTTTTAGATAAAATTAAAGAACAGTCTAGGATGAAAAACTCAGCGGGAAAAGATGTTTATAATTTAAAAAAAGTTGATATTAGCAAAGCCGTTGCAGACGTAATAAATGAAAAGAAACAACAAGGTGAAGATACCCAAGCTTTGGAAGGATTTCAAACACAATTAAAAGATATGAATTTACAAACAAAAGGAGGAATGCTTACTGCTTCTGTCGCAAGTCCACTTACAATGGCCATAACAGGACTGGCGTTACTTGGGGATAAAGAGGCGGCAACGGGTAAGCCCCAAAATTTAGCTACTGAAGTTTCTAGGGAGGCCGCTGTTACTGATGATCTGAATCCTAATGTAGCTAGACATGAAGCCTCGGCTCAAGAAGCCGGAAAAGTTGCAGAAACAAATACTACTGTGTTCATCGGGCAAGGGCAGTCAACCGACGAGCCAGAGATAAAAGAGGAACACCAAAACCAAACTGTAGAAATAGATGGTACAAAAATGCCTCTGAAAGACATAAAAGTGCAGCACGAGCCAAAAAGTACTGCTGTGGAAGCTGAACCAGAAGCAGCTACTGATGTTGAAAAGCAGGCGCAATTGAAAGCCAAGATGAATGAGCAGTTTAAGGGTATTATCGCCGAGTTGAGTGGTGATGATAAGAAAGGCTTAGAGGACGCAGGTAGTCAAGTGAAGGGTGGTGTTAAAGATGCAACCGCCATTAGTGTAGCGGCAAGTGTTATGTCTGATGATAAAGCAGCCGAAAAACTGCATAAAGAAACACAAGGTGCGAGTGTGTAGTTTATTAATCACCTTCCCACAAAAGCTTCTTGCTTGTGCTGTATAAGGCAAACATAAATTAAGAAAAAACACCATGAATGCGAAGTAGTTTAAACGCTGCTTCGCATTTGTGCATTTGGGGTGGGGCGTGGCTGAAATTTCCCCTACCTTCTGCGTGGGTTTTGCGCTATGCTTATGCTTTATGAGATAAACTCGCTAACTTAAAATTTAAAAGCCATCCGCTATGAGCAAACGCATTCTCCTCATCATCACCGGCAGCATTGCTGCTTATAAAGCGCTTGAACTTATTCGGCGCTTGCGCGAGAAAAACTATGCGGTGCGCTGTGTGTTGACTGAAAGTGCCAAGCAATTTGTCACTCCGCTTTCAGTGGCGGCACTCAGTGGCGAGGCGGTGTTTGACGATTTGTTCTCGCTAAAAGATGAAAGCGAAATGGGGCATATTCGCCTCTCGCGTGAGGCAGATGTGGTGCTGGTTGCGCCCGCCACGGCCGATGTGATGGCAAAACTTGCCCATGGGCTTGCGAACGATTTAGCCTCAACCCTGCTGCTAGCAACCGATAAACCCGTGCTGTTTGCCCCCGCCATGAATGTGCGCATGTGGGAGCACAAGGCCGTGCAACGCAACTTTGTGCAGTTGAAAGCCGACGGGGTGCAGTTTATTGGCCCTGAAAAAGGCCAAATGGCCTGCGGCGAAGAAGGCGATGGCCGTATGGCCGAGGTGGAAACCATCCTCGCTGCGGTTGAAAAGAAATTGCGCTAGTGCCGTGCTATTTTCTATCTAACATCTAAAAACCTTTAAGTTAATTTATGCAACGCATCCTC
>CAYGPX010000254.1:0-2419 GCA_964351935.1 uncultured Rickettsiales bacterium
ATGCAATTTCTCCGCTTCGCGTGTCTTCACAAGATGAAGATCGTGGTTTGGATAGCACCCAACATGGTGAAGCAATCAGCGGTAAATAATGCTGCTAAAGAATAGTGGAACTGGAAGGGGCTCTTGTGAAAACAGGAGCCCTTTTTCTATGGTGTAGAAGAGGTTGAATTTTCTTTTGTTATGAGATGATATGAAAAGTAATACTAGTTTACGTCAAGAGTGAGAGGCTTTGCTCTATCAATCACCTTTTAAAATGCGAGCTTTATTGCGTTCCCAATCACGTTGTTTGATGGTTTCGCGTTTATCCACCACGTTCTTACCTTTTGCCAGCGCCAGCTCAACCTTAACTTTATTGCGCTGGTTAAAGTAAACACACAAAGGCACAATCGTATAGCCTTTTTGCTTTATTTTTCCCAATAGCTTGCGAATTTGCTTTTTATGTAATAGCAACTTTCTCGGCCGTGAAGGCGAGTGTGAAAAGTGGCTCGCTGTGGCATGTTCAGGAATGTTGCTATTGACCAGAAACACCTCTTCGCCTTTAATTTCAGCATAAGATTCACCAATGCTGGCATGGCCTGCCCGCAGCGATTTTACTTCGCTACCGTGCAACACAATGCCTGCTTCAAATGCTTCTTCGAGCGCGAAGCTAAAACGCGCTTTGCGATTTTGGGCAACAATTTTACGGTCTTCTGGTGGTTTGGCTGACATATGCTTACAGCAGCCCCAGACGATGCATCGCCTCTTTTACACGTGCTTTGGTGGCATCAGATGCTTCAATCAGAGGCAATCTTAATGATGGCTCACTCAATCCTAAAAGCGAGGCGGCATATTTTACCGGCTGTGGGCTTGTTTCACAAAACATTGCCTGATGCAGCGGCACGAGCGTGTCGTGTAAAGCGAGCGCTTCTTTCACAGCGCCTTTCTTCCATAGGTTTTGTACTTCGGCCACCAGCTTTGGTGCAATGTTAGAGGTTACTGAAATCAAACCTTCGCCGCCTTGCGCGTTAAATGCAAGCACCGTAGCATCTTCACCTGAAAGCTGGCAGAAATCTTGCTCCCCTAGCTCAGCACGTAGCGAGCTAACACGTGCCAGATCGCCAGTAGCATCTTTAATGCCGACGATATTAGGAAGCTTAGCAAGGCGTGCAGTGGTTGTGTCGTTTAAATCTACCACTGAGCGTCCAGGAATATTATAGAGAATAATCGGTAACTCTACGGCATCATGAATGGCTTTGAAATGCTGATACATGCCTTCTTGTGAAGGTTTGTTATAATAAGGTGTTGCTAGCAGTAATCCATCTGCGCCCACTTTCTTTGCATGTAGGCTCATGCTGATGGCTTCTTCGGTGCTGTTTGAGCCTGTGCCCGCAATCACTGGCACTTTGCCAGCAGCGGCTTCTACACAACGCTCAACAACGTGCCCATGCTCTTCGTAGTTTAGTGTAGGCGATTCACCCGTTGTGCCGGTGGCCACCAAACCATGAATGCCTTCACTCACCTGCCACTCTACAAGCTTTTGAAAGCTATCAGCATCAAAAGTTCCATTTTTGAAAGGAGTGATAAGTGCGGTATATGCGCCGGAAAACATGACAAACTCGTTATATTATTAAATATGAATGAGAAAACTATATAACCCATTTATAAGCAAAAGCCAAGAATATGCAGAAAAGGACTAAAAAAGCTTAGCTGCCTGAAAGTCATCTAGCTTTGAAAGGCGCGTTTGTAAAATTTCCACATGTTCACGCAGAGCCTGTGCAGAATAAGCTTTGCCGCCAGTGCCCCACACGGGGTTTGGCCATGCATTATCAGTTTGATAGCGTGCGATAATGTGAATATGAAGTTGTGGTACCATATTGCCAAGTGCAGCCATATTCATTTTATCAGGCGTATAGACTGCTTCCATCACCTGCATTACGCGGGTAATTTCTTCCATAACAACAGTGCGTTCATCTGCGTTCATATCGGTGAGTTCCCGCAAGTTTGGTTTGTTTGGAACTAAAATAAGCCAAGGGTAATCAGCATTATTCATCAACAACACATGGCAAAGCGGTAAGCTGCCAAGCGGGCAGGTATCTTTTTGCAGTTGGGGATGAAGTGTAAAGCTCATCTTTTCTAACTCAGCTTCTTCTTCAGCAATTCATTCACAGCTGCCGGGTTTGCTTTGCCACCAGAAAGCTTCATGGTTTGGCCGACAAAGAATCCAAAAAGCTTATCTTTTCCTGATTTGTATTGTTCCACCTTATCTTGGTTAGCAGCGAGCACCTCATCAATCACTTTTTCAATTGCTCCTGTATCGGTCACTTGCTTCAAGCCTTTTTCTTCAATAATGGCGTCGGCATCGTTACCGCTTTCCATCATCAAATCGAGTACGTCTTTAGCAATCTTACCTGAAATGGTATCGTCACTAATGCGCTTAAGC
>CAYGPX010000255.1:0-2407 GCA_964351935.1 uncultured Rickettsiales bacterium
TTACCACTAGAGTTAATGAAAAAAGAACCTGAGCGCTTTATTGATCTTATGGGAAACTTCTTTCAAGAAAAATTAATATACCCAAATGAAAGAGAAGTTTTAGTAAATAAAGGTTACGGGCATGTTTCTTGTAAATTAGCTTTATTTATCAATCCGCTTCTTACAGAAAAAAGTAGATTTGGGATAATACCCAATAGGCCTTTCTATTATTTTTTAAAAGCCCGTCGTCAAAAGCGAATTTATTCTAAATTATTTCAAATTTCTTCCAAGATATCTGTAAGAAACTTTTTTAAGTGTTATGTAGATAGAGCTTTTCCAGCTAAGGCAGTTTTACTAACAGCTAGACAAAAGGAAATTCTAAAATTAGAGTTTAAAGAAAGTAATCAGATGCTGGGTGAAACAGTAGGACACGATTTACTAAAATTAGGATATTATGATGCATAAAGTATGCCTATCTTTTTTATTGCATCTCAAGTGAGACACTTTATAACCGATACAAATAATTTAAAGGACGTGCAAGTATGGTAGAAGCCGCTTTCAAGAGCCAAAAAAACAATAAAACTTTCTTTTCTTCTCCTATAAAAGATGAGGTTAATTATGAGCAGTTTTCTCCAGAAAGAGATGATCTATCTGCAAAATATGGCCTTCCTAAAGAAGTAGGTTTTTGCAGCGATTGTGTAATATCCAATCAACGCCCCAATTCGGCGGTTGAGTTTAAGCATACTAAAGAGTCTAAGAAAGGTACTATTCATTTTAACGAAGATGGAAAGTGCGATGCGTGCAAGCTATCTGAGCAGAAGCATGGCTCGATAGATTGGGAAGCTCGCGAAAAGAAACTATGGGAGTTATGTGATAAGCACCGCAGTAAAGATGGATCTTACGATTGTATTGTTCCAGGATCTGGTGGTAAAGATAGCTTTTATGCAGCTCACGTGCTGAGATATAAATATAACATGAATCCACTAACGGTTACGTGGGCACCACACGTATATACGGATTGGGGGTGGAAAAATTTTCAGGCCTGGATTCACGCTGGTTTTGATAACTTTCTTATGACACCAAATGGAAGGGTCCACCGTCTTTTAACACGTTTGGCTGTAGAAAATCTTTTTCATCCATTCCAAGCTTTTGTTTTAGGGCAAAAGAATCTAGCACCAAAGATGTCAATTCTTCATAAAATCCCACTTGTTTTTTATGGTGAAAATGAAGCTGAATATGGTAACCCAATCGCTGACACTGAAAGTGCTAAGCGAAGTTACGACTATTTTTCATCGGGCAATGAAAATGAGATGTTTCTTGGCGGCACCTCAATTGCATCGTTAAAGAACGATTTTGGGCTTAGTAAAGCTGATTTAGACCCATATCTCCCTGCTGATCCAAAAAAACTTGAAGAGGTTGGGACAGAGGTTCATTATTTAGGCTACTATTTAAAGTGGCATCCGCAAAGCTGCTACTATTATTCTGTAGAACATGGTGGTTTTCAGGCGTCACCAGAGCGTACACCGGGTACTTATTCTAAGTATAACTCTATCGATGATAAAATTGATGATTTTCACTATTACACTACCTTTATAAAATTTGGTATTGGTCGTGCAACTTATGATGCTGCACAAGAAATACGCTCTCAGGATATTGATCGTGAAGAGGGTGTAGCCTTGGTAAAGAAGTTTGACGGAGAGTTTCCTGAACGTTTTGCAGATGAAATTTTTGAATATCTTAGCATTCCTGAAAAAGACTTTCCGGTTGCTTCAAAGTTTTTTGAACAACCTATTATGGATAGAAAATACTTTGATGCGCTTGCTAATCGTTTTCGTTCCCCTCATCTTTGGAAGTATGAAGACGGCAAATGGTCACTACGACACACCGTATTTTCTGAATAAAATATGACTCGTATCATTGCTCGGTTAGACATTAAAAATCAGTACCTTATAAAAGGGGTGCATCTTGAGGGGTTGCGTAAACTTGGTGCTCCTAATGAGTTTGCACGTCGTTATTATGAGCAAGGCGCTGACGAATTAATCTATATGGATGCTGTTGCAAGTCTTTACGAGCGAAATAATCTCTTGGATATTGTAAAGCAGACCGCTCAAAATGTTTTTATTCCAATTACCGTCGGTGGTGGAGTGCGCTCTATTGGCGATGCTCAACTATTACTAAATTCTGGCGCAGACAAGGTAGCTGTAAATACGGCTGCTATAAAACGTCCAGCTCTTATTACGGAAATGGCACAGCGTTTTGGAGCGCAATGTGTAGTGCTTTCCGTTGAGGCTAAAAAACAACCTGATGGCTCTTGGGAGGCATACACCGATAATGGCCGCGAGCGAACCGGCCTAAAGGTAGTTGATTGGGTTAAGCAGGCGGCATCACTTGGTATCGGTGAAATTTTAATTACCTCTATTGATCAAGA
>CAYGPX010000256.1:0-2376 GCA_964351935.1 uncultured Rickettsiales bacterium
CATTTGCAAGAATGTTGATCAGAAAGGGGGCAAAGCTTACTGTTCAGGACAATTGGGGGAAAACCCCTATTGAAAGGCAAAGTGCTCTTGATAAGCGAGGTGAGCTTGTAGAAGAAGTTTACGGCAAAATTGCAAAGGCAATTAGAAGAATGGATCCTTCTGTTTTAGGTATGTTTGAATATAAAATACGTGAAATGAATGGTTTGTACTCGTGGATTGACCCATCTAATAGATGGCAGTTACCGAGCCGTGAAAAACAAGCAGTTATCGATAGCTTCACTGAAAGTAAAGCTCTTGAAGAAGCTCTTGAAGCTCTTGTTGATGATGAGAAAGAAATTACAGCGAAGAGCGTTTTAAATTGTATTAAATCTTCGTTAAAAACAGAAAATTGGGAAGAAGGAATTGAGGTAACTGCAAGCTTAAAAGATGAGAATAGGTATACAAATTATAATTACAGTGAAACTGAATTGGCCTTGTTTAATGATATAGTTGAATCACTAAAAGAACTTAGAGAAGTAGAAAACAGAGTAGAGATTGGCTATCACACAGTAGGGTTGCAGCAATATTTGCGAACGTCAGAAAGTGGCATTGTGGTTGAAGATATTGATATTGATGGCATAGTCCCTTCATCAAGCTATGGTTTTACTACAACAGAATTGCAGTATGAGCTGTAAACTCATCTTACTTTATCACCCGCAACTCCCCCCAAACCGTCGTATACCTTAACGATCTGAGGTCTGAGCGCATTTGCCATTCGCGTTTGATGCCTTGGGCGGCGAAGAAGGCTGTTTCTTTGCCGTAGCGTTGGTTGATGAGGTCGAGAGCAACCATCACCTTGTCGCTTTTAGTATAGTCTTTCTGGCAGAACAGGTGCTGTTGGTGGTGCGTATCGGGCACTAAGTCCACCAGTAGCACGCCGCATTTCTTATAGCGATAGCCTTTACGGTAGATTGCATCTAACCCTCGCTTAGCAGCGGCGATCAACTCTCCTGTATCGCTAGCAGGCATATCGAACTCGATAATGGCGCTGTTATAGTATTGTGGGTCGGTTGATCTGAACTTATTAGTTTTTAAAAACACTCTTAACCCACCTGCGCGTGAATGCTGGTTGCGTAGCTTGCGGCAGGCGATGGAAACATAATTGGCCAATGCCTCGGCTAGTTCTACCTTCTCGGTTACAGGCCGCCCAAACGAACGTGATGAAAGGATATTGTTACGCGGCTGGACTTCTTCTAACTCAAGGCACGATACGCCGTTTAGCTCACGATGCAGGCGCTCGCCTGTCACAGTAAGGCTTTTGCGAATAAAGCGTGCATCAGCCTGTTGTAAATCATACGCGGTGCCAATGCCAAGCCTGCGAAGCTTTTGTGACCATTTCCAGCCGACACCCCAAATATCTTCCACAGGAAAGCTTTGCAGCACTTGCGTATTATCAGACGAAACCTCAAACACCCCTTCCTCTATGCGCTTCTTAGCAATATGGTTGGCGAGCTTTGCCAGCACTTTGGTGGGGCCAATGCCAATAGAAACACTCATACCCGTCCATTGCTTGACGATTTCACGCACCTTTTGGCAATAGGCGAAGTAATCGCCCACTGGCATGCCATCCAGCCGCACAAAGGCTTCATCGATCGAATAGACTTCAATATCAGGCAAGTGAGCGGCAAGTGTGGCCATCACGCGGTCAGACATATCGCCGTAAAGCTGGAAGTTGGACGAAAAAACCTGCACCTGATGCTGCTTCATCAGCTCTTTATATTGAAAAAGCGGCGCGCCCATCGGAATGCCCAGTGCCTTGGCTTCATTAGAACGCGCAACGATACAGCCATCATTGTTAGAAAGCACGACAACGGGCTTATTCTCCAAAGCAGGATTAAAGACCCGCTCGCAACTGGCAAAGAAGTTGTTGCAGTCAATTAGGGCGAAGGTTTTGGTCATGGTTTAACGTTTAAGACGGAACATTGTGGTGAAAGGCGTTAATTTATCTTAGGAGTTGAGCAGGCTGTAATGCGAGGAATAGTTTACTGGCATTGGGTAATTTTTCATTTACTTTGTCTTCGTCTGTTAGTTCAAACACCTCAACTACTGCAGATATAGGAGTGCTTCCGTGTGTTACTTTTTCAACCATTTGCTTAGCGATGCGTCTTAACTCAGTTGTTTTCTCTTCTTCATCCCAACCGAAAGCCGTTTCAATAAAACCACTAAAACTCTCGCTTTCGGCGCCACCTACTTTTTCTTTAAAGCGGCTTTTAGCTCCATCAAACTCTCGTTCATCATGACTTTCAGCATCCTGCGCTATTTGCGGGGGTATGCTGTTCAAGCATTTTGTAAGTGCTTCTAAAACATCAGTAACAATTTGTTCGAATGTCTTCATAG
>CAYGPX010000257.1:0-2371 GCA_964351935.1 uncultured Rickettsiales bacterium
GTGATTGCCTGCGTTTATATTCAGCAAATTTTACAAGGCGAGCAATATGTTTTACAATTTCTCTATCGTAGCCTTTGCGAATAATATCATCCGAAGAAAGCCTTTCTTCAATCAAAAGCGCTAAAATTTCATCCAATATGTCGTATGGTGGGAGTGAGTCTGCGTCTTTCTGGTTTTCACGTAGTTCGGCCGTGGGTGCTTTGGTGATAATGTTTTCGGGAATCACATGTGCTTGCTTGTTGCGCCAGTGGCAAAGTTTATAGACATCAGTTTTATAGATATCTTTAAGTGCGTTAAATCCACCGCACATATCACCATAAAGTGTTGCGTAACCCATTGCCATTTCAGACTTATTGCCCGTAGTCAAAAGCATATGGCCAAATTTATTGCTCATTGCCATCAGCACGCTTGCGCGAATGCGTGACTGTAGATTTTCTTCAGTAGTATCGGGTTTTTTACCTTTAAACTGTGTTGCTAGCGCTTGCTCGAAAGCTTTCATCATTGGTGTAATATCGATACTCTCAATCTCTATTCCTAGTAACTCAGCGCATGCCTTTGCATCATCAAGGCTTTCTTGTGAGGTAAAAGGTGAGGGTAGCATCACTAGCTTTACGCGCTCTTTGCCAATAGCATCTACCGCAAGTGCAGCAGTGAGTGCAGAATCTACACCACCAGACATGCCAATTATAATGCCAGGAAAACCATTTTTTTCTACATAATCATGAATGCCTAGTGTTAGAGCGCGATACATATATTCACAAGTACTTGTTACCTCTGCAATCTTGCCGATAGTTCCTCGCCAATAGCCGCCTGTTTCCGTAAAGCGGATTGGCTCAACATGTTCTTTAAAATCGCTTAGTTCACAGAGTAATTCACCATTGCCATCCATAGCAAATGAGCCGCCATCGAATACTAATTCATCTTGCCCGCAAATTTGACTCACATAAATGAATGGCAGGCCGGTTTTATGTGTCCATTTTCTTCCAAGACCCAATCGACGTTGCTGCTTATCTACTACAAATGGAGATGCGTTAAGTGAAATCAGTATTTTTGCACCCTGCTCAGCAAGTGTGCTAGCAACATAATTCTGCCAGATATCCTCGCACACCATTACGCCAAGCTTAATACCATGAAAATCAAGCGGCCGTGGGTGTTCGTTTGAAGAAAAATGGCGCTTCTCATCAAATACACCGTAATTTGGTAGTTCCTTTTTTAGTGCGGCATCTAATACCTTACCATCACTTAAAAGCAGCGCTGCATTATAGAGCTTACCATCAACTAGCCATGGTGCGCCAATAAGCATTGCAGGCATATCTGCTGCATCTTGTGCTAATTTCTCAACAGCTTCAATAGCTTCTACTACAAAGGCTGAGCGGAGCATCAAATCATCTGGTGGATAGCCGGTGACTGAGAGCTCCGGAAAAACAACAATATCGGCACGACCTTGCATATCTTGCGCTGTTTGAAGCATTTTTTTGCAATTTCCGGCAATATCTCCCACCGAAATATTAAGCTGTGCAAGTGCAACGGTAAGGTGTTTAGACATGGGTGTTGGGTTCTAATATATTAGAGGTTAGGTCTTTTAAGTAGTGCAGGCTTTGGTGCATACGTAAGGCACTTACCTTCATTAAAAACTATTTTTAGTGCAATATATTCAGCAGAATTTGCTACTAAAGTTTCTTTTCAAATTCGGGTAACACGTCAAATAAATCAGCCACCAATCCATAATCGGCCACTTCAAAAATAGGCGCATTTTCGTCCTTATTTATAGCAACAATGATTTTGCTATCTTTCATCCCCGCCAAGTGCTGAATTGCACCTGAAATGCCAACGGCCATGTAAAGCTCAGGTGCTACAATTTTACCTGTTTGTCCTACTTGATAATCATTTGGTACGTAGCCTGCATCTACCGCTGCACGAGATGCACCAATAGCACAGTCGCCAATTTTTGAGGCAATAGAATCAAGCATCTTGAAGTTATCGGCATTGCCCATGCCGCGACCACCTGAAATAACAACACGCGCACTGGTAAGGTCTGGTCTATCCGATTTTGTGCCCTCAAGTTTTAAAAACGTTGAGTAGCCACTGTTGCCTTTGCTATCAACAGTTTCTATAGCAGCGCTGCCACCTTCGGCTTTAGCTTTTTCAAACATAGTAGTCCGAATGGTGAGTAATTTAATTTTATCAGAAGATTGCACGGTAGCAATGGCATTGCCTGCATATATAGGGCGCTTGAATGTGTCGGCCGAGATAACTTCTAAAACATCGGTTACTTGTGCAACATCTAAAAGTGCGGCTGTGCGCGGTAAAAAGTTTTTACCAAATGTATTTGATGGTGCAAGCACATGGCTGTAACTTTGTGCTTGTTCTT
>CAYGPX010000258.1:0-2367 GCA_964351935.1 uncultured Rickettsiales bacterium
AGATAGCTAATGCCCTTATCACTTTCACTATAAAAAGGGTTATTACCTGCTTTTTTGAGTATCTCCGGCACAGTTTTCCCATCAGCCGCAAGTTTTTCAGCCAACCACGCAGCGCCTGATTGTTTGCCGTCGCCTAAGCGGTCAATCAATTCAAATGGGCCATATTTCCAGTTATAACCAAGCTTCATCGCCTCATCAACCGATGCAATATCATCTGCAATTTCAGGCACAAGTGAAGCCGTGTAAGCGAGTGTTTTACTCATCACTGCCCATGCATATTTACCACCAATATCATCGTGCGTGAGCAATGCTAGTAAACCCGATTTTGCAGCATCAACGCTTGCAAGCGTAGATTTATCCGCCGCCGCATAATCACCCGATTGCAAATTAATTGCTTCTTTTATTTTCTTGCCGTCTTCTGTATTCAAGCGATAAAAACCGCCCTTGCCCTTGCGCCCTGTATAGCCATCCTTAATCATCTTTGTAACAAGTTTTGGCTCTTCGTAAATTTTACAGAAGGCATCTTCCTTAGGCAGGGTTGAAAGCATTGATTTTCCAATTAGCGGTAACAAATCAATACCTATTAAATCGAGCAAGCCAAACACACCCGTTTTAGGCACGCCTATAGGGCGGCTAAGCACCGCATCTGCATCTTCGACGCTGATACCAAGTTTAATGGCATCCACCAAACCCGCTGTCATCCAATAGCAACCAATGCGATTGGCAATAAAGCCCGGTGTATCTTTACAATCAACTACGCCCTTACCAAGCTTTACATCACAGAAAGCACGCGCCGTTTCAAGCGCATCGGGGCGAGAATCTTTTCCGCCAACCAGCTCTAGCAAACGCATATAGCGCGGAGGATTAAAAAAGTGTGTGATAATAAAATCTTTACGGAATGTTTCAGGCATTCCCTTCACCAACTCATGCAGCGGTAAAGTAGATGTATTCGAAGAAACAATACTTCCTTTCTTTCTCACTTTATCCACTTTTTTATAGAGTGCCTGCTTAATATCCAAGCGCTCGAGCACGGCCTCGATAATCCAATCGACATCAGCTAATAAATCAAGCCCATCTTCTAAATTTGCAGGAGTAATCCGTTTGGCATTACGCTTATGCGTAAGTGGCGCAGGGTCTGTTTTTAGCAATCGCTCAATTGCCGCTTTTGCTAACTGGTTTTTGTCGCTTGCCCCTTCAGGCACAATATCTAAAAGCACCACTGGCGTTCCGCTATTGGCAATATGCGCTGCAATTGCTGCACCCATTACGCCCGAACCAATCACTGCAACTTTTTTTATTTCACCCATTTAGATAGCCTCCAAAATCGTTGCTATACCTTGCCCGCCGCCAATACACATCGTTGCGAGCGCATATTTTTTCTTCTTACTTGCAAGCAGCATCGCGGCTTTGCCGGTAATGCGTCCACCACTAGCACCGAGTGGATGACCAAGCGCCAGCGCGCCACCATCGAGATTTAGTTTTTTAGGGTCAATTCCCAAATCTTTTATGACAGGGATAGATTGTGCTGAAAATGCTTCGTTCAACTCAATAATATCAATATCGTCTATTTTCAAACCCGCACGCTCCAACGCTTTTTTAGTAGCGCCCACTGGGCCGATCCCCATTATTTCTGGCGCACAACCTGAAACTGCCATGCTTTTAATGCGTGCTAGTTTTGGTAGTTTGTGCTTATCAGCATAGGCTTCAGAGCACACCAGCACCGCCACCGCACCATCGGTAAGCGGGGATGATGTTCCTGCGGTAACCGTGCCCTTCATATCAAAAGCAGGATTTAAGCCTGAAAGCGTGTCTGCCGTGGTTTCAGGGCGGATGCAGCCATCTTCGCTAATAGTTTTGCCGCCACTTGTAATTGCAACAATTTCATCTTTAAAGTGCCCTTCGGCACGTGCCTTGGCAGCTTTTTGATGGCTTGCCGCAGCAAATGCTTCTTGATCTTTACGGCTTACTTTATATTTCTTTGCTAAATTTTCAGCTGTAATTCCCATATTTTCATAGGCTTCAGGGTAGCGTTCAAAAAGCTCTGGATGTGGCAGCGGATTAAAACCCGTCATCGGCACCCTACTCATTGATTCTACGCCCGCTGCAATAAACACCTCGCCATTGCCACTTGCAATATTGCCCGCAGCCATATGGATAGTCTGCATAGAAGAACCACAAAAACGATTCACCGTAGTGGCTGCCACAGTAATTGGCAACTTTGCCAAAAACACGACCAAACGCGCAACATTTAACCCCTGCTCGCCTTCAGGAAAAGCACAGCCAAGTATTAAATCTTCGATATCGTTAGGGTTTACGCCTGTGCGCTTTACCAAGGCTTTCACTACCTGCCCCGCCATTTCATCAGGC
>CAYGPX010000259.1:0-2356 GCA_964351935.1 uncultured Rickettsiales bacterium
CAACATCTTGTGGCATGCGCGCAAGTGTGAGCGGCAACCCAATATGGTTATTAAAATTTCCAGCGGTACTATGCGTTTTTCCGCAAGCTGCAAGCGCATGTGCCATCATCCCTTTTGTACTGGTTTTACCAACACTTCCTGTTACTGCAAGTACTTTCGCCCTCACTTGAGAACGGCGATAGCGCACCATTTCAACCAATCCCTCTAGTGTATCTTTCACTTTTAAAAGTGGAGCACCTTCAGGCGCATCCACAATTTCATCTGAAACCACCGCAAGAGCCGCGCCTTTTTGCAAACACTGAGCAACATAAGCATGCCCATCAAACTGTTCACCTTTTATCGCCACAAAAATATCGTCTTTTTGCAAGGTACGGCTATCAATAGACACCCCATTTGCTTGCACTGATTTACTAAGTGCTACTCCCGTTGCTTTTTCAAGCTCTACGCTATTCCATAAAGGCTTTGTCATTGTTTTTCTCTCTATAAATTCGTTGATGATTGCTTTTTCATCAAATGGGTGTTTTTGCGTTCCAATAATCTGATAATCCTCGTGCCCTTTGCCCGCAAGCAGCAAAACATCTCCACTATCTAGCATAGCCACTGCATTTTTAATAGCTTCTTTCCTGCCCGATATTTCCTGTGCATTTGCACCACATGCGCTCATAATTTCACTACGAATAGTGGCAGCATCTTCGGTACGCGGATTATCATCCGTTACCAGCACCACATCTGCAAGCTTCGAGGCAATTTCGCCCATTTGTGGCCGCTTTCCTTTATCTCGATCGCCACCACAACCAAACAGCACAATCAACTTACCTTGCGTATAGGGTCTTAATTCTTCCAGTGCTTTTTCAAGCCCATCTGGGGTATGTGCATAATCAATATAAATACTTGCCACACGGTGCGTTCCCACACATTCCATTCTTCCTGAGACGGCCTGCACCTTGAAAAGCACATCAACGGCTTTTTTCACTTCTATACCACTCGCCACCACCAATCCAAGCGCGCATAACAAGTTATACGCTTGAAACTTTCCAATAAGCGGCGAAAAAATAACATGATTATTGCCTTTCACGTCTATTTCAATGCGCTGCATGCCATCTTGTGGTTTAAGTGATAAAATACGATAATCCTCACCCTTCTCGCCATACGAAGCCACTTTCTGCCCACGTGCTTTCGCAATCGCTTTTAATGCTGCGTATTCTTTGATGTCAGCATTCAGCACCGCCACCGCAGCTTCTGGCAACAACTCACTAAACAGCCGCGCTTTAGCATTAAAATATTCCGCCTCGGTTTTATGATAATCTAAATGATCGCGTGAAAAGCTTGTAAAACCGGCAGCCTGCAGTTTCACTCCATCTTGTCGATATTGGCTAAGCCCATGGCTTGAAGCTTCCATCGCAGCATATTCTACACCATTTGCATGCATGGCAGAGAGCACTTGATGCAACCCCACAGCATCAGGCGTGGTAAGTCCTGCCACCTCATAGGATTTTCCATCGCTATCCACCGCACCAATAGTGCCAATACTGGCCGATTTCTTTCCAGCATGGTGCCAAATTTGACGGCAAAAATGCGCTACTGAGGTTTTACCATTTGTGCCTGTTACCGCCACCATATGTTTTGGCTGAGCACCATAAAACCTTGCTGCCACACGCGCAAAAACCTGACGTGGATTTTCCACTTCAAGCACTATCAACTTATCACGCACACTTTCAGGAACATCCGCTCCCTTATCGCACAATAAAGCAACAGCACCTTTTGCAAGCGCATTCTCAGCAAAGCGTATACCGTCTAATGCCTCGCCTTTGAATGCAGCAAATAAAAAGCCTTCTTGCACCGCGCGCGAATCGCAAGTAATACCGGCAATAGCAACGCCATCGCACGTATCAGAGGCCACCATTGCCTCGCCCTCAAACAATTTAGAAAGATTCACTGGTTTCTAGCTCTCGTTCACGACTTTTTAATGTAAACTCTCGTGCAAGCTCAGGGCGGCTTTCATCCACTGGCTGCACTTCTAAAATTGGCGCAACTTTTCGTATTACGCGCCCAGCAGTAACCGCAGCAGTCACTCCACCCGTCATGCGCACATAGCGACGGTCACTTTTTGGCTCGTCATACATTATATAAAGCGCATAGCGCGGCTGATGCATCGGAAACACCGAAACAAACGAGGAAACCACGCCACCATCACGATAGCCACCCACGGTTGGCTTATCTGCTGTACCAGTTTTTCCACCCACCATATAGCCAACATTTTCCGCCTTGCCACCTGTGCCATATTTCACTGCAACGAGGATTAATTGCGGTACTGTATCCTCGGTTTTCTGATGACGACCTCTGAGGGCGGCGGGAG
>CAYGPX010000260.1:0-2355 GCA_964351935.1 uncultured Rickettsiales bacterium
AACCAACACCTAACTCACCATCATTCATAATATAATCACTCTAAAACAAAAAGCCCGGAAGGATTCACCTCCGTGCTTTTCCAAATTCGTCAATTTACTGTTTAAGCAGCAAATTTACCTTTTTTATCGCTTCCATCAAAACGGCTTGAACCGCCTGAGCGTGGCTTACCACCATCAAATGAACGAGGCTTTCCGGCATATTCACCTTGATCGCGACGTGCAGGACGATTGCCCGCTGGTTTGCCAGCACCACGCTTATTGCCATCTGCGCTATCTGGACGGAAATAGTTACTTCCCGGGCCATCATGGCGCATTACGTTACCGTTGGCACTTGGAGTACGCTCACGATTCCCGCGATTTTCATCTCGGCTAGCACCAAACTCTCTGCGCTCACGCGGAGGTCTTGCTGCATACTCGCTATTGCCTTCACGACGAGGTCTATCCTCACTACGCTTGCGGAATGTGCCTTGCTCATTACTAGATACTGAACGCTCTCTGTAAGGGCGCTCAACAAAAGCTGGCGCACTTGCATTGCCACGTTCAGCACGATTACCATCGCGTTCACCACGGCTATCCTGACCACGCGGTGCTCTTCTTTCATCACCATCGTTAAACGAACGACGAGGACGTTGCTCACCACCACGGTTATCATCACGATTAAATTGACGAGGTTTATCAAAACGACCTTCAGAACGGCCTTCAGTGCGGTTTTCATTATATGCACGCGGCTGTCTTGCTTCACCACGATTTTCACCCTCATCACGAGCACCAAATTGGCGAGGCTGTCTTGGGCGATCACCAAAAGATCCACCTTCACGACGCGCACCAAATGGTTTTCTGTCACGATTACGGTTTTGAGAAAAACCACCACGATCACCACCGCGGCCACGACGATCACCACCGCGCTCATCTTCAAAGCCTTCTACTTTCTGACCTGGATTAAGCAACCGGCTAATAGCGCGCCATTTTCCACCATCTTCAGGCGATACAAAACAAAGTGCAGCACCTTTGGCACCGGCGCGAGCCGTTCTACCAATACGGTGGATATAATCTTCTGCACATTGTGGTAAATCGTAGTTAATCACGTGTTCAATATGCGGAATATCTAATCCACGTGCCGCAACATCTGTTGCCACCATGATACGATAACGTTGATTACGGAATGCTTTAATCACGCGATCACGTTGACTTTGGCGCAAATCACCATGGATTGCTTCAGCCGTATGACCAGAACGATCAAGCTTTGTTGCCAATTTGTCGCAACCACGTTTGGTTTTAACAAAGATAATGACCGAACCTTCACGCTCAGCAAGCTCTTCTAATAGCTTTGGATATTTTTCAGCATCCGTAGCACGTTCCATTTTATGCTCGATATTCAGTGCAGGCTGACTCGCCTGACCAATTTCTACACGCTCTGGGTCTGTAAGATACTTCTTAGAAATCTTAAGAATTTCTGGTGGAAGTGTCGCAGAGAAAAGTAATGTCTGACGTGTTTTTGGCATAAATTTTAAGATGGCATCAATCTGGATACCAAAGCCCATGTCTAGCATGCGGTCAGTTTCATCCAATACCAATAACCCTGTGTCGTGCATCATTACACTGCCGCGGGTTAAGTGGTCATTAATACGACCTGGTGTACCAATAATAATACGCGGACGCGCACGCAGCTGAGCCAACTGTTTTGGCATCGGCTCACCACCGATAAGACAAGCAGTTTTAATCGCCCCATGCCCTTGTAACATCTGACGTAACACCGAGTCTACTTGCGTTGCAAGCTCGCGGGTGGGTGTCATAATCAATGCAGAACCACGTGGAGATTTTAATAAATATTCGATTACAGGAATAGCAAATGCACCGGTTTTTCCGGTTCCTGTTTGGGCAGTACGAAACACATCACGACCATCAAGCGCCACAGGTATTGTTTTTTCTTAAATTGGAGTTGGGGTAACGTATTGAAGACGCGTTAGTGTTTCCACCAAAGCAGAAGAAAGGCCTAAGCCAGCAAAATCTGTCATAATGCTCCTTTTGTGCAGCACTATGAAGCAGACAGACCATCCATCTTTATATCACGGCAGCACTTGGTTTATCATTTGGCTGCCACTCAACAACGAGAGAAAGCCGTAGTAACCGCATTTAAAGAAAATGCGGAAGGGAACTCTTTTCCACCCTTAAATCATTTCAAATGATAATCTTCGTATGCCGTTTGAAATGAAAGCAATCAACAAAGAAGGGAAAAGCTTACAAATAAGCAGTCTCTTCCCTTCTCTATGATGTCCGTCGCTGCTTACGCAGCTTCAACTTGCAGATTAACTGCAGAGGTTCTACCCTTGTTGGTAGCAAGCTCATAGTTTACTT
>CAYGPX010000261.1:0-2348 GCA_964351935.1 uncultured Rickettsiales bacterium
GCGAGTGGATAGGCATTAAGCAAGCGTTCAAGCTCTAAAAGATACGCCACATCCGCTTGCAGTGATTCACTGTCATAATTTTCCTCGTTCATATCAAGCGGCACAAAAGGCCCGCCTTGCGCGAGATCCGAAGACTCTTCTCTTACTGCAGCAAGAAGGCGCTTAAGGTCAGGGTTTTTTGATGCTACTTCATCTAGTTTTAACCCCGTCATCTCAATGACTGACTCAATACTTTTGATACGCGCTCTCACTTTTTGACGAATTTTCATCAAAATTTTACGGCTGTCTGTCGTGATATCTTCGTTTTCTAAGTGTGCTGCATCGGCTAATTCTTCTGCATTAGATTCAGACGCAACTTCACTCGCCGCCACTTCCTTGCCTGAAGTTGCCCCTTTTACTTGGTCAAAATTCTGTATGCTGGAAAAATACTTATTTAAATCTGAAAGGTTCTGATGCAAGTCAGACACCTGATATTGCAGGCTTTCATTGTCGAGCGACGTGCTCCATATTTCGCGATCTTTCTCAGAAATCACTTCTTCGTAGGCAAAATATTTACCTGTAGAATACGACACCCAAAGCATCACCACCATTGCGCCAAGCACAATTGCACCTTGAAAGCGAGCGCTAACAGGAAGGCTGACAATACCTTTTTCTGAAATAACTAGAATTTTTTTATTACGAAAACACTGCTTTAAAATTAGCAGCGCGGCATCAAGCCACTGCTTAACCTGCCCTTCTTTACGCTTAAAACGTCCCCTTTTTCGTGACATCCTCTATACACTACCTATCTTACGTTACAGCTCCCCTTGAAGGGACAAATTCCCTGCATCTTCCCTCATGCATTATAAATGGTTTACCATAGGCAAATAGGCAGCTGCAAGCGATTTTTACACAAAAGTGTTTAGTAGTTAGGCCTAGGCGCTTGAAATATCTGCAATATTTAGCACATTTTAGCACAAAGATCTGCGCTATTAAGACTATTTCTTCTGTCTTTATTGGCCAGAAAAAACCCCATCCCTCTCACACAGCACTGCAAATACTACTTAAAATTACTACACACATTGATATATCTCTAGACTACAGGCCAAAGAGGCTTTAATCTATGCCACCGCTACATAAATTAAATTATTGTTCGCACCAAAAGAAGAAAAACACATGTTTTCGCCTACTGAATGGTTCATTGCTTATCGCTACTTGCGTGCTAAACGCAAGGAAGGCTTCATTTCGCTTATCTCGGTTCTGGCCATCACCGGAATTGCGCTCGGCGTTGCTACCCTCATTATTGTGATGGCAGTAATGAACGGCTTTCGTATGGAACTTACCAGCAAAATTCTAGGTTTTAACGGCCATATCACCATTCAGGGCTATGAACGTGGCATTGGCTATTATGATGAGCTGGTAGATAATTTGAAGGACACAAGCGGACTAAAAACCATTACTCCTGTGGTCGATGGGCAAGTGATGGCCACCGCCAAATGGGGCACCGCAGGCGCGATGGTGAAAGGCATGCGAAAAGACGACTTACAGTCACGTCCTATCATTCACGACAATATTGTTGCCGGCTCGCTTGACGACTTTAATGGGAAAAGCGCCGTAGTGTTGGGAAGGCACTTAGCAGAAGCGCTAGGTACGATGGTTGGCGATGACGTTACGCTTATTTCGCCCGCCACAAACGCAACTGCCGTAGGGCTAATTCCGCGCATGAAGACGTATAAAGTGGTAGCATTGTTTGAAACCGGCATGTTTGAATATGACCGAAATGCGCTTTATATGCCGCTAGAAGCTGCACAATTGCTGTTTAAGTATAAAGATACGGTCAGCAGCATTGAAGTAATGATAAACGACCCTTACCAAGTAACGGATATCACCGCGGATATTCTTGCAAAAACCAACCATGTTTACCGCGTGAATAACTGGCAAATGGTGAATTATAATCTGGTGAACGCGCTGAAGGTTGAGCGCACAGTCATGTTTTTTATTCTGACACTGATTGTGGCAATTGCTGCCTTTAATATCGTCTCAAGCCTTATTATGCTGGTGAACAGCAAAACGGGCGCTATTGCCATTTTGCGCACCATTGGCATGAGCCGCGGCTCTATTTTGCGGATTTTCTTTATCTGCGGTTCGTCACTGGGCGTGGTGGGAACATTTGTTGGACTGCTGCTGGGCGTTAGCTTTGCTGCTAACATTGAAACCTTGCGCCAAGGGCTTCAGTCGCTGCTGGGTACAACCTTGTTTGATCCGGTGATTTATTTCTTGAGCGTGCTACCGGCTGAACTCACTTTCTCGGATGTGTTGTCCGTTACCCTGATGGCCTTGGCAATTTCGTTTATTGCGACAATCTACCC
>CAYGPX010000262.1:0-2323 GCA_964351935.1 uncultured Rickettsiales bacterium
ACATCACGTGAATCGCCAACAAAATCAGCAATATCTTTGATGTCTGAATCCTGATAGTAATGCGCTAAAATTACCGCGTTCATTTCACCGCGCAAGCGGTTTATCTCTTCTTCTAAATTCAAGAGAGGGTCAATCTGCTCAGGCGTAAGAAACGTTTTTTTAGTCGCGTTAATTTCGTTTACCATGTTCACCATTCACGGTTTTTGTAAAGCTTGCCCATACTAGGAAATGCAAGCGCTCGCCTAAATAGCATAGCCAACTCTAAAATGCAAATTTAACTGCTAAGCATCCCTATAATTTCATGCGTTTTTTTAAGGTTTTCAGCCGCAATCCCACGGGCTTTATCTGCACCGCTCTTTAGTATCTGACGCAAATAGGCCTCATCACCTTTTAATTTATGCATTTCTTTTGCAATAGGCTCTAACTCGGCAATTAACGCATCTGCCAAAATCTTTTTAAACTCAGCAAAGCCCGTCTCAGTAAATTCTTTCTCGGCCTCACTACGCTTGATACCTTTTATCGCAGCATAAATAGTGAGAAGATTAGTGGCTTCTGGGCGACTATCGCTAGCACATATTCCAATTTCAGCATCCGATTTTGCCTTAGAAATTTTCTTGCGAATGGTATCGGCATCATCCGTTAAGTTAATACGCGAATTCTCAGATTCATCTGACTTACTCATCTTCTTTGTGCCATCGCGCAGGCTCATCACCCGCGTGGCTTCACCCAAAATGAGCGGCTCAGGTATCACAAAATGTTCACGCTCATAGCGACGATTAAATGCACCACCAATATCGCGCGCCAGCTCTAAGTGCTGCTTCTGATCTTCACCCACAGGCACATGGGTAGCATTATAAAGTAAAATATCTGCCGCCATCAGCACGGGGTAGCTATAAAGCGCAAGGCATGCATTATCACGATGTTTACCCGCCTTCTCTTTAAACTGCGTCATGCGATTTAACCAACCAAGCGGCGTATAGCAGCTAAGTAACCACGCCAGCTCGCTGTGCTCTGGCACGGCAGATTGTACAAAAATGGCTGATTTTTGAGCATCAATGCCACATGCGATATAAGCCGCGGCCGTTTCAAGCGTTGCAGCGCGTAAGGCGCTTGGCTCTTGTGGCACGGTAATGGCATGTAAATCGACGATACAAAACAACGCCTCGTGCTGCTTTTGCATATCCACCCAGTTGCGTATCGCCCCAAGATAGTTGCCCAAATGCAGATTACCCGTTGGCTGCACGCCTGATAGAATTCTTCCCATAAATTAATCCTTTGTTTTGTTTCCTGCTCGTTTTTCTAAACTCGCATTGAAACACCGCTTCGCGGGCTCATGGCTGGCTCGGTTTACTAACCTCGCCTCTTGCTTAATCAAACTAAAAACTCAAACTACCTATGCCGCATCCGCTGCTTTTGCAAACTCTACGGTTACATTAAACTGCTTATCGTCTGTTTCAGTGGAAGCGCCCTGCCCTTCTTCCGTTTTCTTACTTTCAAAACTGATGGAAGAAGCATTGGTGACGTTTTTCAAATCATCTGCAAGCTTGGCAAGCACTGCACTTGCGCCCTCACCTTCCACTACCACAAAATTGAGTGGCCATTTAATGGAAACACCGCGCTCAGCTTTAAGTTTACGCACTGCATTAAGTGCTGAAACTGCTGCAATTCCTGCTTTCTCGTCAGCTTCAAAGCGAGGATAATTATCCTCACGTGGCCAGCTGCCACGCCCATGGAGCGATCCGCCAAATTGCTGCACCTTCTTATCAAAAATATGGGTATAAAGTTCTTCGGTAATGTGCGGCACAAACGGTGCAAATAAACGCAAAATACCATCCAAACAGTGATAAATAGTATGCACGGCACTGCTTTGGGCGCGTTTACTCACGCCTTCTGCTTCACCATAAACACGCACCTTCACAAGCTCTAGGTAGTTATCGCAGAAGTCATTCCAGAAGAAATCTTCCACTGCCGCACGCGCATTTGAATATTCATATTTTTCAAACTCTTTGGTGGCATTTCTCACGGCTTTGGCAAGACGTGTTAAAATCCATTTATCCAGCGCCTCGGTGATAGTTCCATCATTAACATTTGATACCGCGGATTCTGGTTCTTCAAACAGCTTATCTAGATGAATGGCTGCAAATTTAGTGGCATTCCACAGCTTGTTCACCAGTTTATTACCAATTTTTAGCACATCTTCTGAAAAGGCCGTGTCTGAGCCAAGCCGCGACGTAGACGCCCAGTAGCGTACTGAATCAGCACCTTTATTTTCAATCAACTCAACAGGTGTGACAACATTACCTTTAGATTTACTCATCTTGGT
>CAYGPX010000263.1:0-2299 GCA_964351935.1 uncultured Rickettsiales bacterium
GAGCAAATTGACGCACTCACCACCCTTTCTACCAATCCATTTAAATATTTGATTGCACCACGCGTGCTGGCAGGCATCTTAATGTTGCCATTGCTTGTAGCGGTTGCTGATATTATTGGGGTGTATGGCGGCTATTTGGTGTCTATTCATAAGCTTGGCTTCTCAGCGGGCTCTTATTTGCATAACACATTTAACTTTTTAGAAGTAAAGGATGTGGTTTCAGGGTTGGTGAAGGCTGCGTTCTTTGGTTTCATTGTGACGCTGATGGGCTGCTATCATGGTTTTAACTCCCAGCGCGGTGCGCAAGGTGTGGGTGCTGCTACTACCAATGCAGTGGTGGGGGCATCAATGTTGATTCTGCTCACTAACTATATCATCACTGAATTTTTCTTTGCGAGGTAAATCATGTCACAGCAACCCGCAAAAATTCGTGTAGAAAATTTACACAAACACTTTGGAAATAAAAAAGTGTTAAATGGTATCACTACATCCGTACAAGCGGGTGAATCGCTAGTGGTGATTGGCGGCTCAGGTAGTGGCAAGTCGGTGTTGATTAAAAATATCTTGGGGCTGATGAAGCCTACCAAGGGTAAAATTTTTATTGATGGTGAAGACACAACACATCTTTCTGAGCGCAGGCGTAATGAGTTAATGCACAAGTTTGGGATGTTGTTTCAGGGTGGGGCGTTGTTTGATAGCTTACCGGTGTGGCACAATATTGCATTTTCTCCGCTTGGAACGGGTAGGGTAAATAAAAAAGAGGCGTATGACTTTGCTGTAGAAAAGTTGCAAGCTGTGGGGCTTGGTGCGGAAGTGGCTGATTTATTTCCTTCCGAGCTTTCAGGCGGAATGCAAAAGCGCGTATCACTGGCGCGTGCCATTGCCGATAAGCCAGAAATTATCTTTTTTGATGAGCCAACCACCGGCTTAGATCCTATTATGTCGGATATTATTAATGAGCTGATTATCAAATGCTCAGAAGAGTTGGGTGCAACCACCGTCACCATTACGCACGATATGCATTCTGCACGTAAAATTGCGGATAAAGTTGCTATGGTCTATGAGGGTGAGTTTATCTGGCAGGGCGATGTGAAAGATCTCGATCATAGTGGCAATGAATATGTAGAGCAATTCATCCACGGCCGTGCAAAAGGCCCAATTTGCATGAAGATTCAAGATCATTGATTTCTAGGTTATTTGTATAAAAACTAATCAAGCACCTCGTATGCTTGCGTGCTAGAGGCTATTTGCTGCCTTAAGGGGTTTTTTATGCTATCTATAGATTTTATCAATAGTAACAATACATAGAATCACCTTGTTTTCTGACTCAGAAGCTGTAGTCTTGTGAGTGAAGTAAAATAAAAAAATGAGGTAAAAAATGAGTAACAAACCGGTAGTAGAAGCATTAAAAAATACGCTGGCAGATAGCTATTTGCTTTACCTTAAAACTCAAAACTACCACTGGAATGTGGAAGGTCCTCAGTTTAGGTCGCTACATTTATTGTTTGAAGAGCAATACACCGATCTTGCAGCGGCTGTCGACACAGTGGCAGAATCTATCCGCGCGCTGGGTGAAAAAGCACCGGGCACGTTTGATGCCTATGCAAAACTGAGCCATATCCAAGCAGGTAATGAAAATGCAGATGCTGATACCATGGTGAAAGACTTGGAAAAAGACCAAGTAACCATTGCAAAAACACTGCAAACATTGCTTGAAGCAGCGCAAAAAGCAGAAGATGAAGTAACGGCTGATCTTGCGATTGCACGTATGACCGTGCACCGCAAAAATAAATGGATGCTTTCCAGCTTGTTGAAATAAAGT
This sequence comes from uncultured Rickettsiales bacterium, assembly GCA_964351935.1. Lineage (GTDB taxonomy): Bacteria > Pseudomonadota > Alphaproteobacteria > Rickettsiales > CAYGPX01 > CAYGPX01. The sequence goes on from CAYGPX010000263.1 coordinate 1,823, forward strand.
TGCAGATTGCGGGCTTGCGACAATAGTGATTTATCAGTATTGTGGCTGCCCGCAATCTTTTTTGTAATTGAGTTTTAATATGGCGAAGTCTACCTCCCAATTTGTCTGTCAGGAATGCGGTAGCGTTTCGCGTAAGTGGTCTGGCCGTTGTGATGGCTGTGGCGCGTGGGATAGCATCACAGAAGAAGTGAGTAGTACTCAATTCGCAGTAGGCGGAAAAACTTCCAACCAAAGTGGAAAAAAGTTAGAATTTTTCTCGCTTCAAGGTGTTTCAGAACACGCAGAACGTGTTGTTTCACAAATCGCTGAATTTGACAGAGTATTAGGCGGTGGTTTAGTTACTGGTTCAGCTGTTTTAATTGGTGGTGATCCAGGCATTGGTAAATCAACGCTTTTGTTGCAAGCCGCAGCAAAACTGGCACTCGCTAACGTGAATGTTGCCTACATCACGGGTGAGGAATCAATCGAGCAGCTGCG
>CAYGPX010000264.1:0-2296 GCA_964351935.1 uncultured Rickettsiales bacterium
ACATATCTACCAAGCGCGGTATAAAGTCTACAATTCCTGTGCCAAGTGAAAAATAAAGTACAAGGGCAAATTTTAGCACAGCCATGATAAAATCACCTTTACTAGGTATTTTTTGGCTCATCACTACCCCTAGTCCAAAAAGCGTCACGTAAAGAACTAGCGCCGCTAAAACCAAGCCGCGAAGGTTTTCTTGTACTGAGCTGAAGAAGGTTCGGTTGTAGTCACTAGGGTCATTGAGTGCAAAAAGTGGAGCAGCCCCAGCATCAAGAACCGTATCGCCATCGCGCTTTAGAGCGAAGATGTTGCGCATTGTTTCTTCTACGCACTGTACCACCAGCCCTGCCGGGTTTATATCGTATTTTGAATGGCTCTCTCTAAAATCAGTACATACCTTAGCAACAATGTTGCTCCATTGAGGTGCCTGATAAGGGAATTCAGGAGGAGGGATGTATAAGCAATGTGTTTCAGCGGACACAAAACTAAGTAAATTTACATCACCACCCGGTAGTGGAAAACCTAGCTCACCATCGGCTATAACACAGGCTCTTGACCCTTGTTTTTGAAGTGTGAGTAACAATACTCCGTGTCTAACACTTTTATCGCCGCTATCGTTATGTTCTACCTCGAATGAGTAATTAGTTTTGCTGTCTGTGATAGGGTCTGTAAATACGGTGTATATTTTAAAATTTCTGTAATCTATATTTTTGCTTCTGCAATCCCCTGCAATAGAAGGGTTGCAATTTGCCCCTGTAATTTCGAGTTTTTGTGATAGGCCTAAAACGGTATCGCTAATATCAGTAGACTGATAATTACAGTTTATCACAGACTCAAAGCCTTCTGTGCCTGGATAGAGCTTGCCATCCTCATCGCTTATGCAATATTGTGATTCAGCAGTGTTGGCGTGTGATGCAGAAGGAATGGTAAACCAAACCAAGGCAAATAAAACCACCATAAAATATCCGTAAAAGTATCTAGACATCTTTCACCCTCTTCCAAAATATAGGTAACCAGTCTTCAGGGTCATCACCAACTTCTGCGCGCACTTTATCCAATAAACGCACGGTTTCTGCACGGCCTGAAAGCACGTTAATTACGTCATCCATACCCGACAAATCCACACGCGCAACCACGGCATCTGTGCCTTGTTTAATAATAAAAAAGCGGGTGCCCGGATCTGTCGTTTTTATAAGTAAATATTCGCGCTCACTCAGCATAAAGTTTGTGCGGTAAACTTCTGTTGCTTTTAAGTTAGGCAAGAAAATCTGTGTTGCCGTTTGCTGAATAAGTGTATCACTAATAGAGCTTTTGCTGGCATCTTCTACTGACTGCGTTGCAAAAATAACAAAACAATTTAGTTTTCTAAGAACCTTAAGCCAATCTTTGATTTTTGGTGCAAACACAGGGTTATCAATCAGTGCCCATGCCTCATCCAATACAATCATGGTTGGCGTTCCATCCAATGAAATGTTAATTTTATGGAAAAGGTAAAATAGCGTAGGGCTCAAGCTGGCACTATCTTTTAAAAGTTCCGCCATCTCAAAGCCAAAAACAGATGATTTGGTAAAGTCTAATGCGTCGCCGTCATTATCAAATATTTTGGCGTGAGAGCCTTTTCCGTGCCACATTGCAATGCGGCTTGCAAGCGATCCATCGCCTTCCAGCCCCAAGAAAGGAACAATGTTGCTTAGTCTTCTGTCTTTTTTATCAAGCTTGAAATTACCGTTTATGGCATCAGAAAGTTTAGAGATGTCTGCAGAGTTCACTTGTTCGCCGTTAGTAGAAACCAACAGTTTGAGAAACTCTAAAAGGAATGTACGGTTCTCGCCATTATCTTCCAGTTGGAAGGGGTTGAAGCCACATTCCTTGCCCGGATCAATAATGGTGTAGCGGCCATTAATGGCACGCAAGAAAATTTCTGCACCACGGTCTTTGTCAAAGAAGAATGTGCGACAATTAAATTTCTGTGCTTGTGCGCATAAAAAGTTCATCAATACGGTTTTACCGGCGCCTGTTGGGCCAATAATGGTGGTGTGCCCCACATCGCGGACGTGAAAGTTAAAAAAGAACGGGGTTCCTGAGGTGCTATCTAGCACCGTCACATGCTCACCCCAATGGTTGCCGTCTTTCTTGCCTGTGGGGTAGTTATGCATTGAAAACAAGCTTGAAAGATTGAGTGTGTTAATGGTGGCTTTGCGGGCAATAAAATCGTCATTACATGGAAGCTGGGCCCAATAAGCTGGCTCAAGATTGGTCACTTCACGCACGGGTGTAATCCCGGCATTGCCAATTTCAGTAG
>CAYGPX010000265.1:0-2288 GCA_964351935.1 uncultured Rickettsiales bacterium
TCACTTTAAATGTAACCTTATGTTTTTCTGCATAGAAGCGATATTGTTCGACAATATCACCAACCAAAGAACACACATCCACCGTTTGAAAATCGTACGTCATTTTTCCAGATGCAATTTTTTGCACATCCAATATATCATCCACTAGCTCAGCAAGCTGAACACAGTTGGTGTGCGCAAGCGCTAGAAACTTTGCGTTCTTCTCATCAAGTGAGCCTTTGGTTTTCAGCTCCAGCAGTTCTAATGCGGTGCGGATAGATGTCATGGGGGTTCTAAGCTCGTGGCTTACAGTAGAAATAAATTCATCTTTGAGCACATCCATGCGTTTACGTTCGGTAATATCTTCGGTAAACATGATAATACCACCAATTTCTTGGTTTATCATTTTCCAAGGGCGCAACTCATAACGCAGCCAATATTCTCCATCACCACGCCTAAATAGTGCCTCGTCAGCACTTATAACTTCTCCAGCTAGGGCACGTTTATGTATTTCTAACCACTCAGGATGGTTTTGTTTAATTTCAGGAAATATTTCGTAATGATTCATTCCAATAATTTCTTGATCTTTTAAACCATAATCCTTGTGCCAGCGAGCGCTGGCTGCAATGTAGTTTAGTTTTTTATCAAACATAGCCACCGCCGCAGGCGCATATTTTACAAAGGTGGAGAGCAGTTCTTCTTTTTCGGCAATCAGCAACGTTTTGTGTCGTGAGCGCTGTGAAAAATTGATGATAAGCGCAGCTAATGCTGCCAAAATTAGGCCGGCAATAAAAATAAGATTTGGCAAAAATGTTTGCTGATCTCTTATAAACGCTTTCGTTGGTTTGAGCGTTAGCAACCACTCTTGATCGTAAAGCCTGAGATTAACCCTAGATACAAAACTATCATCCAACGAGCTATCGCTATGCTGCGAACTAAAGAAACGCTTTCCATTATAAGACAATGAAAAATCAAAATTTTGGGTATTAGAATGAATAAAAGAACTGTTTAGAAGTTCTTCCACATCAAATAACCCTGCAATAAAGCCTTGATGTTTATCCTTTACATAGATAGGCGAGTAAGAGATAAAGGCTTTATAGCCTTGCACCAAATCAAGCGGGGGGGTGAGCGTTACCGAATGTTTTTCTGCTGCGCCCATGAGCGCCTCTTTGCGCTGATCATTAAATATAATATTAAGCCCAACCGCCTTTTCATTTCCTTCTAAAGGCTCAACCCAGCGCACATGATAGGTCTTATCAATCCACTCAACCGCCTTTAACCCCGGCTGATCTGCAACGTAGTTTTTAGCGTCTGCTTGCCAGTGTTTAAATGGAGTGCCGCTACTAGTGCTCCACCTATCTGCCATACGGCTTAAAGCCAAAATGCGGCTATGAACACTTTTCTTGATGGTTTCAGCCGTAATATTGGATGCCTCTGTGACATATGCGTTAATAAAACTTTCTTCGTTACGAACAAGGCTTTCTTTGAGGTAATAAGCACCACCTGCAGTAACAAAAAATGCCGCAAGCGGTATTAATAAACTATGAGCCATTACATCGCTATGCGAGCGCTGAATGCCCGAGACCACAAGCAATACAGCAAAAAGCCCTGTAAACAAAAAGCCAATAATGAGTACAAACAGTGGCTCGTTGCTGCCTTCCAAGGTTTCAAACCGCTTAGTGCTCGACCACACAAGCAACCACTCTTGCTCCATAATTTTAATTTTATGTTTAAAAACAAACACTGGTTTGTGGGTTTCATCATCCGATTCGCTATCGTATATAAGCGTATCGCTTTCTTCTTTACCTTCGTCATATACTTTTAAATTATACAAATTTCCGTGCCCATTGGTGAGATTGGCCATAAAGTTCTTTGCAATGAACGGGGCATAAATCCACCTTAAAAAAGCAGCTTCTCTCTGCTGCTGCGTATTAAGCGGCATATTGCTCTTGTAAGTAGGCATTAAAACAAAAAGCCAGGTGTTTTCTCTTCATCTTGAACAAGTAAAATACGTTTTGTAATGGTTGGGTTTCCGGTTCTTTTTGCATACTCAGCCGCTTGAAAGCGGTTGTTTTCAAATGCAATATTGAGCCCAAGCGCAGGACGATTAATCTCCACCGGTTCAATATATTTGATTACAAAATAAGCTTGCTGCTCGCCTTCGGGGTGTATCTGAAAATCTGGAAAGTCATCTTCTCTGGCTTCTTTTAAAAACTGCGTGAGGTTTTCTTTGGCAACTTCTTCAATCATTCCAACAACATTAATGCCCGGAAAGTTTTTTAGCGGATTTGTGTCTTCAAAAAAAGCAT
>CAYGPX010000266.1:0-2196 GCA_964351935.1 uncultured Rickettsiales bacterium
CTATCTGTCGGGCAAAAAAGCGGGCGAGCCGCCGCCAACCTTGTTTGAATATCTGCCCAAAGATGCGCTGTTGTTTGTGGATGAAAGCCATGTGACTGTTTCACAAATTGGAGGCATGTATAATGGCGATAGGGCGCGTAAAACTACGCTGGTTGAGCACGGATTTCGCTTGCCATCGGCGCTGGATAATCGTCCGTTAAAATTTGAAGAATGGGATGCCATGCGCCCGCAAACCCTGTTTGTTTCTGCCACACCCAACAAGTTTGAGTTGGATAGAACGGGCGGTGTGGTAGTGGAGCAGTTGATTCGCCCAACAGGGCTAGTAGACCCCGAATATCAAATTCGCCCTGCTAGCACGCAAGTGGACGATTTGCTGGGTGAGTGCAAAAAAGTGGCCGAGGCTGGCTATCGCATTTTGGTGACTACGCTTACCAAAAAAATGGCGGAAGACCTGACTGACTATATGCAAGATGCAGGTTTGAAAGTGGTGTATGTGCACTCAGACGTGCAAACGCTCGAGCGCATTGAAATTATACGCGAGCTTAGAAAAGGAACGTATGATGTGCTGGTGGGCGTCAACCTGCTGCGTGAGGGGTTGGATATCCCCGAATGTGCGTTAGTAGCGATTTTAGATGCCGATAAAGAAGGATTCTTGCGCAGTGAAACTGCGCTGATTCAAACCATTGGCCGTGCGGCACGCAATGTGGATGGCAGGGTGATTTTATATGCCGATAAAATGACGAATTCGATGAATAGGGCGCTGGCAGAAACCGATCGTCGTCGCAGTATTCAACAAGAGCATAACAAAAAGCATGGCATTACGCCTGAATCGATCAAAAAAGCGATTGCGCCATCGATGAATGCCATAGAAGGTGAGCAAACCACCACGGTGAAAATTAAAGGCCGCAATGTGCAGCTGGCTGGTGAGGCGCTGTTAAAACATATTGAAGCCCTAAAGAAAAAAATGCGCGAGCATGCCGGTAATTTAGAGTTTGAACAGGCAGGCACTTTAAGGGATGAAATTCATAAGTTAGAAGCAGAAGCATTGCGGTAGAACGTTGGCTTTAACTCATTTAATGGCAGTTGAAACGCCACTTCCTTATATACTACCGCAAGCAACATTAAGCCAGCCTGTATCATTGCAACCGTTGTTGGCATTATTAGTAGGTTTGCCAGACATTAATGAAGTGATTACACCAAGCGAAGTTACAGCAGTATAGGCCTATGTTTAAATATCTTTTGTTTAGTTACAGCTGCTACCTGAACACGAGCAGCTTGTACAGGCTCCTGTACCGCTCTTATATCTGAAATATGTTGATCCTGAACATTTTTTACTGCTTTTTACGCCAGTAGTGCCATTTTGACAGCATCTATACTCTTGGTAAAAACCAAGCCATGATAAACCTTCATTACTTATTGACTGACAAGCGGCAGTTAGGTTGTTATGGCAACTGCTGTTTGCGGTAATCCATGCCTTTCCTTGAACGCTACATGCTTGTTGAGCGGTGTAGCAACTATTTCCAACTCTAGTAGGGGTATTTGATGGGCAGTAGTTACAGCTGCCGTTATAGTAGTTTGTGCCAGTACTGCTTGGGTTGCCATTTGTAGCATCGCACCATGCTTCTTGGCTTGAGTAGCAATTATTACCATTTCGATAGGTTAAGTTTGAAGGGCAATAGTTGCATATGCCGTTATAGTGGTTTGTGCCTACACCATTGCTATAGTTGGTTTGGCTATTATCGCATGCACTTTCTTGGTCGCTGTAACAGCTGCCGCTGCTCCAGATGTTGCCCTGTGCTTCACAAAGCGGTTGAGAATCAGGAACATAGCACTGGCCGTTAAACCAAATTTTGCTTTGGGCAACGCAAAGATCTTCAGCAGTGGTGTAGCACTGCCCACTATACCATGTACCACTTTGTCCCACCGTACATTTTTCTTCTTCAGTGTCGTAACACGTGTCGGTATACCAAAACTTCTCATCACCTGATTCGCAATATTCTTCTTCAGTATCGTAGCAGGTGGTTTTTGGAATGTGCCAAAACTTACTTGCATTAAGGCAAACAATATTTGGTGGTGGAGAGAAGTCCAACGTCTCAAGCGGCGAGGCATCACAAATAGCTTTCATACGGTTTGCAGCGGTGTAAATATCACGCGAGAGCCATTCCATACCGCTATTATTTTGTGCAAACTGATTCA
>CAYGPX010000267.1:0-2189 GCA_964351935.1 uncultured Rickettsiales bacterium
GTGTTGATTGGTGCATCATTTGCACTTTCTTCTACGGCTATTGTAATGAAGCTGGTGGAAGAGCGGAAACTCTCGAGTCGTCCTATCGGCGTTTTATGCTTTTCTATTCTGTTGATGCAAGATCTTGCCGTCGTACCAATTTTAGTGCTGGCATCTTCTTTTACGGGTGATAGCGCGACAAGTGTGATTGGTGCACTGGCAACCTCTTTGGTGCTTGGTATCATAACCGTTGCGTCAATTTATTGGTTAGGGAAAAAGGTGCTAACACCCTTACTGCAATCTATTAGTTTTTCAACTTCTCCTGAGTGGTTAGCAGCTTTCATTGTTTTTATCGTACTTGCTTTTTCAGTTATAACGCATGCTGCGGGCTTATCGTTAGCGTTAGGAGCATTTATGGCGGGATTGTTAATTGCCGAAACCGAATTTAAACATGAAGTTGAGGTGATTATTAACCCACTCAAAGGTTTATTGCTTGGTATATTTTTCCTTTCAATAGGAATGATGATTGATTTGACACAAGTGATGTCATCTCCTGTATTATTATTACTTTCAGTGGTTGGAATTTACGTACTTAAAGCATGTATCATTTTTGTTTTATGTCGTGCCTTTAGGGTTTCGGGAAGAGATGCAGGAGAAGCTTCGGTATATTTGGCGCAACCCGGAGAGTTTGCATTGATGATATTGGGAGTGGCAATGTCTACACAGTTAATGCAGGCTTCGGATGTTCAGTTCTTTTTGCTGGTGACTGTAGTGGCCATGATGCTGACTCCATTTTTATTTAAGCTTGCTCCTATGGTAGGAGGCTTTAGTCATCGGTTCTTAAGTGGGTGTGACACTGTTCCTTCCTCAGCTACAAGAGAAGGGAATAATAAAGTAATTATTGCAGGGTTTGGTCGTGTAGGTCAGCTTATTGCTAACGCATTGGAAGGACAGCGCATTGCTTATATTGGTTTTGACCATGATGGAAAACGTGTGCAGCAGCTTAAGGAAAAAAATTTCAATGTTATTTATGGAGATGCTCGTAAAAAAGAATTATGGCAACATTTGGTGGATGAAAATATTGAAGTGGCCATTATTGCCATTGATGATCATCACTCAACGAAGCCAATCTTAAAATCATTACGATCTCAATTTCCATTACTGCCTATTATTGTACGCTCAAAAGATCGAGAAGATTTAAATATATTATATGATGAGGGAGCGAGTGAGGTTGTAGCTGAAACACTCGAATCTAGTTTGCGGATTGCTCAGTTGCTTATGGAAAGGCTTGGAAACGAACCTGAAGAAACAAGAATGATAATACAAAAAATAAGAATGCAGGAACCTTGATAAACGGTTATTGCCATGAAAATATTAGTATTTAACGCGGGTAGCTCCAGTCTCAAATTTGGCATCTTTGATATGTCGGTTGAGGATAGTCGTGTGTTTAAGGGGGAGTTTGAGAATTTTAAGGATGGAAAATGCCTGCTGAATTACCGCAGTGGTGGCGAACAGGGAAAAGAGCAAGAGCGTAGAGAAACTATTGCTACGGTAGAGGATGCTATCGTGCGAGCTCCTGAGATTCTAGAAGAATTTGGCTATAGCGATTTCGATGCGGTTGGTCACCGCGTCGCGCATGGCGGTGAACGGTTCCATGACGCAACGCTGATTGATGCAGAAGTGCTGAAACATATCGAAGGCTGTACGCCGCTTGCGCCATTGCATAACCCAGCCAATCTGAAAGCCATTACCATCAGCCGCGAGTTATGGCCGGAGCTGCCGCAGATTGCCGTGTTCGACACGGCCTTTCACCATACGATTCCAGATCGTGCCACCACCTATGCCGTACCAAAGGAATGGCGAGATAAGGGACTCAGGCGTTATGGCTTTCATGGAACGTCGCATAAATATGTGGGGCTGCGTGTCGCAAGAGAGCTGGGAAAGCCCGTTACCGATTTACAGATTATCAGCTGCCACCTCGGCAATGGTGCCAGCGTTTGTGCCATCAATCGCGGATTCTCAGTTGATACCTCGATGGGCATGACGCCGCTGGAAGGATTGGTGATGGGTACACGCTCCGGCGATGTCGATCCCGGCATGTTTACCTATCTGGCACGGGAGCTTGGCCTCACTGTTGAAGAAATCGAACGTCAACTTTACTCAAACAGTGGTCTGAAAGCATTGGCTGGCAGTCATGACTTACGTGAGGC
>CAYGPX010000268.1:0-2172 GCA_964351935.1 uncultured Rickettsiales bacterium
GGATATGATTTTGATGCCTGATTTAGATAGCGCATTTATTGATCCATTTGCAGCACAACCAACATTGGTGGTAACGTGTGATGTGGTTGAGCCTGCTACGGGTCAGGGATATACGCGTGATCCGCGTTCTACGGCACGTCGCGCTGAAAGCTATCTTGCTTATACGGGTATTGGCGATGTGGCTTATTTCGGCCCTGAGCCAGAATTCTTCGTGTTTGACGATGTGCGCTGGAAAGTGGAAATGAGCGGCTCGTTTGTGCAGATTGATTCTGAAGAAGGCCCTTATAACTCACACAAAGAATATGAAATGGGAAACATGGGGCACCGTCCTGGGGTTAAAGGCGGATATTTCCCTGTGCCTCCGGTAGATTCGCTTTCGGATATACGTGCTGAAATGCTTTCAGTGATGAAAGAAGTAGGTGTAAAACCTACCCTTCACCACCACGAAGTAGCACCAAGTCAGTGTGAATTGGGGATTAAATTTAGCACGCTGGTAGATACGGCAGATAATGTGCAAAAATATAAGTATGTGGTGCATAATGTGGCGCATTCTTATGGCAAAACAGCAACATTTATGCCAAAGCCAATTGCTGGCGATAACGGCTCAGGCATGCATACACACCAGTCAATCTGGAAAGATGGCAAGCCTTTGTTTGCAGGAAATGGCTATGCGGATCTTTCTGAAACCGCACTTTACTATATTGGTGGTATCATTAAGCATGCTAAGGCGCTGAATGCGTTCACTAACCCAAGTACCAACAGCTATAAGCGTTTGATTCCGGGTTATGAGGCGCCTGTATTGTTGGCTTATTCATCGCGCAACCGTTCGGCTTCCATTCGTATCCCTTACGTAGCAAGCCCTAAAGGTAAGCGCGTAGAGGTGCGTTTCCCTGATCCTGCTGCTAACCCATATTTTGCATTTGCTGCAATGTTGATGGCTGGTTTGGATGGAATTGAAAATAAAATCCACCCAGGTGATGCGATTGATAAAAACCTTTATGACTTGCCACCTGAAGAGCTTACCAATGTGCCGACCGTATGTTCGTCGCTTCGTGAAGCGTTGCAGGCACTTTCAGATGATCGTGATTTCTTGAAAAAAGGTGATGTATTCACCGATGATCAGATTGAGGCTTATATTGCATTGCGCAAGGAAGAAGCAGATCGCGTTGACCATACTCCGCACCCACTTGAATTTGCGATGTATTACAGCGTATAGGCACTCAGTGGAAATAATTAAATAATAAAACGGCTTTAAGGTGAAATCCTTAAAGCCGTTTTTGATTATGTGGAATCATGCTTAAATAACCGTAACAAATGTTTAACAATTTTACGGTTTTATTGACCCCTATTTTATGATATATTAACAAATAGTTAATTAAGCTGTTAAGCGGTTTGCCTTTGGTTTTATAGCGCAGACGTTTGTGGTTTCTTGCACATTTTTAGAATAGAAAACTGAAGTGCTTGGCATGTAGCCGGTTTTTCATTGACTAGATTCTATTTGCCTTACGCGCCGATGATTGCGTAAAACGACTTTACGCAAGGTGCTAGTGTGTTGCTTAAACCTTAAGCTGTTTTGAAGTAAAAATTGGTCTAACCCCCAACCATACGGAGTATGTAGTATTATGAGTGAAAAAAAATTTAGTGTTGGTGAACAAGTTGTTTATCCCTCTCACGGCGTAGGTGTTATTACCGCCGAAGAAACACAAGAAGTCGCCGGTACCAAAGTCTCTCTCTACGTTATTGCTTTTGAAAAAGATAAAATGATTCTTCGTGTTCCAACCAAACGTGCTGTGGCCTCTGGTCTTCGCTCGCTTTCTGGTCAAGGGATACTTAAAGATGCGTTCGACACCTTGAAAAGCCGTTCTAAGCCGGGTCGAGGCATGTGGAGTCGCCGTGCACAAGAATATGAAACAAAAATTAACTCTGGTGATATTATCGCCATTGCGGAAGTGGTGCGTGATTTGCATAAAAATGTGGATGATCCTGATCGCTCTTACAGTGAACGTGTGATTTATGAAGCAGCATTAAACCGTCTTGCGGGTGAGTTTGCCGCGATTGAGAAAACCGATCATGAAAATGCAACGGAAAAGCTGGTGGAAGTGCTTAAAATTAAGCGCGCCCGTGTTGCCAATGCTAATGCACGCAAGAATGAACTAATCAATGAGGCTGAAG
>CAYGPX010000269.1:0-2123 GCA_964351935.1 uncultured Rickettsiales bacterium
CTGCGGCAACTTCCAGTAGCACTATTGTTTCGGGCTGGCACGCCTGTGGTAAAAGTGGGGCGTCTCGCTGGCCAATTTGCCAAGCCTCGCTCAGCACCAACCGAAATTGAAAACGGCATAGAGCTGCCAAGCTACCGTGGCGATATGGTTAACGGTATCGATTTTAATGAAAAAGATCGCGTGCCAGACCCAGAGCGCCTGATTGATGCGTATCACCAATCTGCTGCAACACTAAACTACCTCCGCGCACTTGCAACCGGTGGCTATGCCTCGCTTCGCAATGTGAATGAGTGGAATAAAGAGTTTGCATCAGAGTGCAAACAACGCAACTTGTTTGAAGAACTGGTTAGCCGCATCAACGATAGCTTTTCGTTCATGAATGCTTGGGGTTTAGACCTACAAACTGTAAAGCAGTTTCAAGAGGCGGATTTTTTCACCTCGCACGAAGCATTACTGCTGGGTTACGAGCAATCGCTCACACGCTTTTTCAAGCTAGATGAAAAATACTACGATTGCTCAGCGCATCTGCTATGGATTGGCGATCGCACTCGCAAGCTAGACGAAGCCCATGTTGAATTTATGCGCGGCATTGCCAACCCAATTGGCTGTAAAGTTGGCCCATCAATGAAGCCGGTTGAGCTGCTAGAAGTTATCCGCACCCTCAACCCTGATAATGAGCCGGGTAAACTTACCCTCATTTCGCGCATGGGCGCTGATAAGGTGGAAGAATATTTACCACCATTGGTGCGTGCAGTGCGCGATGCCAAGCTTTCAGTGATATGGTCGTGCGATCCGATGCACGGCAACACCGTTAAATCACCTAACGGCTATAAAACTCGTCACTTTAACAAAATATTGTCTGAAGTGCGTTCATTCTTCGATATTCACCATAATGAAGGCACTTATGCCGGTGGTGTGCATTTTGAAATGACTGGACAAGACGTGACCGAATGTGTGGGCGGCGCTCAGGCAATTTCGGAAGTGCATTTGAAAGATCGCTACCATACGCATTGCGATCCGCGTTTGAATGCTTCGCAAGCCTTAGAGCTTGCATTCTTGATTGCGGAAGAGCTAAGGAAGCGTTAATTAAAATCGTATCTAATATAGCAAGAAACTGTAGTGTCATCTAATATGTAGTTAGCGATAGTGAAATCGCTAACCGCATTATCTAAATCAACACAGATGCCTGCTGTGTTCCACCTATCCTGATCTCTATTGGTAATATTTCTTCCTGTTCCGGGTCTACCGTCGTCATTCTTGGAATCAATCGCAAACGCCTCACTTGGTCTTAACGCTTCACCACTGAAATACCCACCAGCATCCGACCTATCAGATCCTAATGAAACAAAGTTTTTTCTTAAGCCGCTAGAACCCCATAACCAATAACCGGTACTGGTAATCGGACCGGGAATAACATTCTGACCCAAAATGGTATTCCCGCTGACATAAGTATAAGTACCATCAATCACACCCGCAAGTGTCATATGCTCCCATGCTGCCGTATCTTCGCGAAGATTTGCGGTAGCGCTAATTTCCACCACACCATCACCGTCACCGTCGCAACTTGCTTGGTCATTACCACCACATGCGCTTCCCCAATAATCAAATGCATTGCTCATGTCACCAGGAACAGCATCATATTGTAGTTTAAAACTATTATAGGCCGTTTCAAAATTCGATAAATCACTTACAACAGATCGAAGTGATGCTTGCCTAACCAAGCTCTGGCCAGCACTAATTCCCGCCACAATCAAACCGATAATGACGATAACAATAGATAATTCCAGAAGTGTAAAACCTTTTTGCTTCATAGGCTCATTGTACTACATAAAAATAAAAAGTACAAAGAAATTTAAATAGGCCCAGCCTCATCTGCGGGTGTTGCTTTCGTGTTTCTCACCAATTCTTTGCGCTCGTAAGCCTGACGCTTCACAATATAAAAAGCACTGCTGAAAATTACTAATGCCCCTGTTATTGTCCAAAAATCGATAATCTGCCCGAATAGAACATACGAAAATATCGATATAAAAATCAGTCGCGCAAAATCAAAAGGCAACACGTCTGAAATATCGGCCTTGCTATATGAGCTTGGAACTGAAAACGGCGCCAAGTGACCCGAAGAA
>CAYGPX010000270.1:0-2114 GCA_964351935.1 uncultured Rickettsiales bacterium
CTGCAGAGTCTTACGTGACATGGGAGGCATTTAATAATGGAACTTGCCGGAATTTTTGTGATACTTCCCAGTTTTGTCGACAAAAAACATTAGAGTGGTTTAAGGCAGAAGTGCTCGATAAATGTAAGAAATCTCGAATTAACGTCCCATCATTTTTAAATGAAGAAGATTGGCAAGATTCATTGCTCGAAAATTCAGAGCTTTTAGAAGAATGTGTTCAAATTTTATGTCCAGACGCGATGGATTCTCGTAAGTTTGAACAATTGGTAAATATGTATGCTGATGGTTTTACTCAAAATGGTGAGAACTCACTTAAGTTAGGAGTTGATAGGGTGGTTGGTGAACGAGATATGCGAGTGGATAAGTTAAAAAGATTGTCAGATGCTCGGAAAGCTGTAGAGGGCTCTGGTGTAGAGCCAGATGTAGCCGTGCCTAAAAGTTCTGGCTGTATGTCTTTACTTGGAAAAGTATTGGGATGCTTTGGTAGGTGATTTAAGCGAATGATTCTTTTTTCAAGGAAGTGGTGCACCCGGAGCGATTCGAACGCCCGGCCTTCTGATTCGTAGTTTTATTCTCGCTACTTCTTTCTGTATCTGTTGCAATCTTCCTGAGTCCATAAATACAAGCAAATAAGCCAATCATGAGTTGTTGTGGAATAAAAATGTATTGACATAGTTCTGTTTGGTTCTATCTTTTTCCTCACCAATAACGGCACAGAAAGGGCACCAAATGGCACTTGCAAAGAACTTATTCAACTTTACACAGAAATCTCTAAAAACCTTGCCACCAGCTAGTGAGGGGAAAAGGGATGTATATTTTGATAGTCGAGAAAAGGGGCTAAACCTTATTGTTACTGACAAAGGAAATAAGTCGTTTTACGTTAGAAAGGTTATAAAAGGTCAGTCTAAAAGAATTAGATTAGGTGCTTTTCCAGACTTATCGGTAGAAAATGCCAGAGAAATGGCGCTAAAAGTAAAAAATGCGGTTGCCTTAGGTGATGATCCACATCAAGCACACCTTGATGCAAAAGCTGAGTTAACATTCAGTCGTTTCTTTCTAGAAGAGTATTTACCTAAACATGCTCAAGTTTACAAAAAAACATATAAATCTGACAATTCGATTTTTGAGAAATACCTAGTTAGTTCTTTGGGTAATAAAAAGCTTTCAGACGTAAAGAATGAAGATATACGCTTATTGCATCAACGAATAGGCTGTTCAGCTCCATACTCAGCAAATAGAGTTTTTGCCCTGATAAGGGTTGTGTTTAACAAGGCAATTGAATGGAATTTTCTAAAAGGAGAAAATCCAACTCGTTTTATTAAGCCTTTTAAAGAGCACTCAAGAGATAGATTTTTACAATCTGACGAAATACCCCCCTTCTTTGAAGCTTTAAATGAAGAAAGTAATAGTGATATTAGAGATTATGTATTCTTAAGCCTTTGGACAGGTGCTAGGAAGATGAATGTATTGTCTATGCGCTGGTCAGATATCAATTTTCAGAATAAAGTCTGGCGAATCCCTGTTACAAAAAATGGAGATGCTCAAATATTGCCTTTAGTGGATGAAGCAGTATCCCTTTTGGAAGAGCGAAAGAAGTCACTTAAGTACAAAAAATATGTTTTTCCTAGTGATAGTAGAACAGGTCATTTAGTTGAGCCAAAGAGAGCTTGGAAAAGAATTTGTCAGTCAGCTACAATTAAATATTGGCAAAGAGATGAATATTTGGCTGATTTGGTGAGCTTTATAAAATGCGCTGAGCATGGAGTGCATACGACAAATTCTTTATTCCAAGCTATTCAGGAAGAGGCAATTGAGCGCAAAATAGAGTTGCCTAAAGGTTTGATTGATTTACGACTTCATGATTTAAGAAGAACGCTAGGTAGTTTTCAAGCTTCATTAGGTGTGAGCTTAAGTATTATTGGTAAGTCTTTAGGGCATAAAAGTTATCAATCTACTCAGGTTTATTCAAGGCTGAGTGTTGATCCGGTTAGAAATGGTATGCAACTAGCTACTTCTAAAATTTCTTCTCATATAATGGGGGGTAGTGATGCAGCGTGAACAATTACAGATTCAAAAAAACACTGAATACTTGCCAAAAATGACAGAATAATATT
>CAYGPX010000271.1:0-2077 GCA_964351935.1 uncultured Rickettsiales bacterium
CTACGCACACGAGATATTTAGCCGGAGCTGGTTTTTTTGATTTTGGCATTTTATACCTTCTAATTACTTCAAATTATGCTTTCTTAAAAATTGTGCCTGCAATCCACCCTGCAAGCAGTGCAACTAAAATAGAGCTTATACCGTAAATTGCCGGATGCTTATATGCAAGGTCATAAATATAAGCATCAAAACCTTTTTTGTAAGAAAGTACAGGTGTTGACTGTACGGCAGCTAATTCACCATTGCGAATAAGGTAGACTTCAGCGGTATAAGTGCCGCGGCTGATGTTATCTGGAAAGTGCAGAACGCTGCGAAAAAGCGTATCGCCTATAAAGGATACTTTTTCAACTTCTGTTGCGTAAAGTCTTTTTGCTGTTTGAAAGTCAAACAAAGCATTGCGAAATTGTTCTTCCTCTTCAGAAAGTGATTCTTCTGATAAGATATTAGATTGACCAATGCCTAATGAAATAAGTAACTGTCCATTATGAATTTCATCCAGCGGCCTGCTGCTGGCGATGCTATAAAAACTTGATGTATCCTCAAATTCCATATGATCACGATTTACCCAGATGCCACCAATCCGCTCTTTCTTTCGTACCATATAATCGCGTTTTGGGCCTCGCACTACCACCACAATGTCGCCGGCATCGTTCCGCGCGCCAAACAACAGCATATCAATACCATTAAAGCCTGAGTCTATCTCAATTGTTCTAAGTGAAAGATCGGCAATTATGGGGCGTGCGTGGCTGGATGAGAAAGGCGTTATGCATATCGTCAAGCTCATCGCTAGCAAACTAAGCATCAAATAAGGAAAGCGGCGGAATATCATCGCATTGCCCCCACTTCTTCGATGATGCTGACGCTAAAAGGATTATCAGGCGTAATAAAGAGTGTGATTCCTAGCTTAAATACTACTGCAAGCACCATGATGGCTAACATTGCGCGTAAATATTCAGCGGGTAAGCGCATGCCTATTTTGGTGCCAAATTGTGCGCCAATAACGGAGCTGGTCAACATAAGCAGTGCCAAGACAACGTCCACAGTTTGAGTGTTGATGGCTTGCAGTAAGGTAACGTTTGCAGTGATAAACACAATTTGAAACAAAGAGGTGCCAATCACCACCGATGTGCGCATGCCAAGAATATAAATCATTGCTGGAATCATGATGAAACCGCCACCAATACCCATAATCGATACGAGTGCACCAGTAAAGACGCCAATAGCAAGAGGAAGAATAACGCTAATTTCAATACCAGAGTGAGGAAAAGACATCACAAAAGGCAAGGGAAGGCGGCGCAAAAAGTTTTCCTTTTTACTGTTTTCAGGAATGATGCCTTTTCTGTTATTGTAAATAGTACGCAGGCTTTCATTGGCCATTGCAAGGCCGATGCCACCTAAAAACAGCACATAGCTGATAGAAATAGCGACGTCAATTAGGCCTAAATCTTTAAGGTAGGAAAATATCCATACACCAAGTGTCGAACCAGTGAAGCCGCCAAAAAGCATCACTACGCCAATCTTGATATCCACATTTTGTTGCCGCCAATGCGCAAGAAAACCTGAAAAAGAAGCAGCAATAATTTGATTGGCCGAGCTTGAAACAGCCACAGCAGGTGGAATGCCGATAAACATCAAGAGTGGTGTCATTAAAAACCCGCCACCTACACCAAACATGCCTGCAAGCAAGCCAGTTATGCCACCAAGCGACAAAAGTAGCAGCACATTTACAGGCATTTCAGCAATGGGGAGATAAATATGCATATTATTTCAGGTACTACGTGTAGCCAAGTTAACAATAGCCCTCAGATTAATAGGCTAAGGCTTAAGAGTAAAGTGATTAGTGGTAGTTTAGGTGTAATTTAAGATAAAGCCGCGATGTTAGAGCTAATAATTGTCATAATAATGTAAAATTTAAGTGCTAGTATAAAATAAAATGGTTTAATTATTCATAAGAATGGGAAAAGAGAGTATGCCAAGTAATTATGAAACGTTAGTGCAAATGGCTTCTGTATTTAAAGCGGTGCTGACATGCCCCCTATAATTAGGTCCAGAATTTAGTTAGTAATGACTATGATAT
>CAYGPX010000272.1:0-2056 GCA_964351935.1 uncultured Rickettsiales bacterium
GTCTACCGGTTCCGCCACGTGGGCACATAAGCAAGAAACTATCGATAGAGGCTCTTTATTAGCGTCTTCCCTTCGCGATGGCAAGTCCTAATCTTATATTTTCTATGCTTGTATCCATCTAGTTTCTCTTTTAGTATCAACAGCCGCATAACAATTGAGGTAACATGGAAAATTCTCAACCTATATATTCAAAAGAAATGCTTGAAAAAGAAAAGAAAGCGCTTGCAATTGAAATAAAAGAACATAAAGCCAAAGCGCTTCGTCACCAACAGCAAATCAAGATGTTTATGCGCCAAGGATTAAGCGACCTTCCTGAAAAACAACAACTCATCCATGAGACGCTAGAACTTGAAGAAAAGGCTCTAAAAGAGCGTCTAGAAGAGCTAGAAAGGCGTGCAAAAGACCTTAACCCATAATCACTCCCCTGCCCTGCATTTCCTTGTATTGCATCCCTCTTATACTAGAAATTTATCTCATTATATTTTTCCAATATAAAACAGCAACGTTGTAGCAAGACTGTACCATAAACAAAAAAGGCGGAAGATTAAAACCCTCCGCCTTTTTATTATTTTTCAGCAATAAGCTTAAGCGCTTGCTACACCTTTACTGCCTTCTACATGAGAATCATCGCCTGATGCTTCACCTTCAGCAGCAGCTTTTCTCGCTGCAGCATCGTGCTCTGCTTTTATCGCTTTACGCTCAGCTTCACCCGCTTCTAAATCACGACGCTTAGCAAGACGCTTGACGTTGTTCATATAGTAGCCAGTACCAGCAGGAATCAACTGCCCAACAATCACGCTTTCTTTTAAGCCCTTCAAGCGGTCAACTTTTCCTGCAACTGAAGCTTCTGTTAACACACGAGTGGTTTCTTGGAATGATGCTGCAGAAATAAACGAACGGGTCTGCAAGCTGGCTTTGGTAATACCCTGAAGTACCGGTATACCAGCAGCAGGCTTATAGCCTTCACGTTTTGCCTTAGCATTCACTTCTTCTAACTCTTCGCGGTCAATTTGTTCACCTGTTACCAAGGTTGTTTCACCCGGTTCAGTCACTTCAACCTTCTGGAGCATCTGACGAATCACCACTTCAATATGCTTATCGTCAATTTTTACACCTTGCAGACGGTATACAGCCTGAATTTCATTCACCATATATTCAGCCAAGGCTTCAACACCAAGAACCTTCAAAATATCATGAGGAACAGGGTTACCATCCATCAAAAGATCACCACGGCGAACGAAATCACCTTCGTTCACAGCAATATGCTTACCTTTAGGAATTAGATACTCAACAGGCTCTTCACTATTATCTTTTGGTTGAATCAGAATACGACGCTTGGCCTTATAATCCTTACCAAACTCAATACGACCTTCTGTTTCACAGATAATCGCGTGATCTTTAGGCTTACGTGCTTCAAACAACTCGGCTACGCGTGGCAGACCACCGGTAATATCACGAGTTTTGGTTGATTCACGAGGAATACGAGCCAATACGTCACCCGCATGCACCGACACACCATCATCAACGTTCAAAATAGCGCCAATAGGCAGGAAGTAACGTGCCTCAAGACCATTTGCCAAGATAATCAGCTCACCTTTTTCATCACGCAGCGTTAAACGCGGACGCAAATCACTCGATTTTGCTTTTTGTTTCCAATCCACAATCGTACGGCTAGCAATACCTGTTGCTTCATCAAGTACTTCACGTACCGATACATCATCAACCAAGTCACGGTAAGCAATAACACCTGAGGTTTCAGTAATAATAGGAATAGTGTACGGATCCCAATCTGCTAATTTCTGCGTCTTGGTAACTTTGGTGCCTTCTACCACATAAAGTTTTGCACCATAAGGAACATGATAACGTGCTTTTTCATTGCCCTTATCATCTTCAATTACCGCTTCACAGCTACGGCTCATTACTACTTCACGACCTTTACTATCTTTTACGATGTTCAGGTTATTAAAGCGTAATTTACCTTCTTGTGTTGCCTCAACACTTGAAATTTCAGCACCTTTTTGTGCAGCACCACCAATGTGGAACGTACGCATGGTTA
>CAYGPX010000273.1:0-2048 GCA_964351935.1 uncultured Rickettsiales bacterium
ATAACGGCTTTAAAAACGAAGATAGCGCCAAACAAGCGATTGAAGAATATCCAAATACCATTAAAAACCCTCTTCGTGCGCGAAAGGGTCATAATGTATCACAAATGCATTATGCCAAAAAAGGCATCATCACCCCTGAGATGGAATATATCGCCATCCGCGAAAATTTGGGCAGAAAACAAGCAGCTGAAGCCAACAGCCAAGGTGGCAACCCACGTGGTGCTGAAATTCCTCAGTTTATCACGGCAGAGTTTGTGCGCGATGAAGTAGCACGTGGCCGTGCTATTATCCCTGCTAACATCAACCACCCGGAAGCCGAGCCGATGATTATTGGCCGTAACTTTTTGGTAAAAATTAACACCAACATCGGCAATAGTGCCGTTTCCTCTTCCATTGAAGAAGAGGTGGAAAAAATGGTGTGGTCGTGCCGTCATGGTGGCGATACATTGATGGATCTCTCTACCGGTAAAAACATTCACAACACGCGTGAATGGATTATCCGCAACTGCCCGGTGCCAGTGGGCACCGTGCCCATTTACCAAGCGCTTGAAAAAGTAAATGGTGTAGCCGAAGACCTAAACTGGGAAGTATTCCGCGACACGCTGATTGAGCAAGCCGAGCAAGGGGTGGATTATTTCACCATTCACGCAGGTGTGCGCCTGCCTTACATTCCAATGACTGAAAAACGCGTGACCGGTATTGTGTCGCGCGGTGGTTCTATCATGGCAAAATGGTGTATGGCACATCACAAAGAAAGCTTCCTCTACACACATTTTGAAGACATCTGCGAAATTATGAAAGCCTACGATGTGAGCTTCTCGCTTGGTGATGGCCTGCGCCCTGGCTCAATTGCCGATGCGAATGATGAAGCCCAGTTTGCAGAGCTAAAAACCCTTGGCGAACTGACCCAAATTGCATGGAAGCATGATATTCAAGTGATGATTGAAGGCCCCGGCCACGTGCCCATGCACCTCATCAAAGAAAACATGGAAAAGCAACTGGAAGCCTGCCACGAAGCACCGTTTTATACGCTTGGCCCACTTACCACCGATATTGCTCCGGGGTATGACCACATCACCAGTGCCATTGGCGCGGCGATGATTGGTTGGTTTGGCACGGCCATGCTGTGCTACGTTACACCAAAAGAGCACCTAGGCTTACCCAACAAAAACGATGTCCGCGAAGGAGTGATTACCTATAAAATCGCCGCCCACGCGGCTGATCTGGCCAAAGGCCATCCGGGTGCGCAATTGCGTGACGATGCACTTTCTCGCGCTCGTTTCGATTTTAGATGGGAAGATCAGTTCAACCTAGGGCTAGACCCTGAGCGCGCGCGCGAATATCACGACGAAACATTGCCGGCAGATGGTGCAAAAGTGGCGCATTTCTGCTCAATGTGCGGGCCAAAATTCTGCTCGATGAAAATTTCGCAAGATGTGCGCGAATTTGCAAAATCTGAGCGCACCAAAGCGCTTAATAAAGATGCATTCGCAGGCGCTGAAAACCTCTCCGAAGCTGAAGCACAAAAAGGCATGGATGAAATGTCTGAAAAATTCAAAGAGCTAGGCTCTGAGATTTACCATAAGGTAAACAAGGCAAGCTAATGCAAAAAATCACCGCCAGTCTTATCATCTCTCTGGCGGTGGTTTTATTTTTTCTGCCTGCTGTGATATTTGGCTCAGGCGGGGCAGATTTAATCTATCACCTTTTGTGGGGCGAGTCATTTGCCAGCCAATTGTGGCAGGGTGATGTTTATCCCCGCATTTTGATGGATATGAATGCAGGCTGCGGCTATCCCGCATTTTATTACTACCCGCCACTCAGCTATTATTTAAGCGCTGCATTTTATTTTTTAAATGATTTTGCGCCAAAAGGCTGGCTGCCACTGGTGGGCGCAGCCTTTGTGGCCACCGCAGCAGGGGCGTTTTTTTGCTATCGCTTAGTGCTTGAAATTTCACAGCGCAAACACCTCGCACTAGTAGTTGCCCTGCTGTTAATATGGCTGCCTAACCGCGATAATAGTTTTTTCAGCCTGTTTATATTCTGTA
>CAYGPX010000274.1:0-2024 GCA_964351935.1 uncultured Rickettsiales bacterium
AGTTAATGCTGAAAATATAGGCTTAACCGCGGGTGCTTCCGCCCCTGAAGTGCTGATTGACGAGGTGATTAAGTTTTTTCAAACCGAATTTAGCGCCAATATTCAATTGATGGATGGCATCATTGAAAACACCAAATTCAAGCTTCCGGCTGAATTACGCGATGCAAGTTAAATAATTCATTTTCACCATCACTTTTGCGCTAGCATTTGTAAATGCGATGCGCTAAATTGCCGCTCATGCGAACATTATACCATTTTCCTCTTTGTCCTTTTTCACGCAAGGTGCGTGTTGCGTTGCATGAAAAGCGCTTGAAATTTGAACTTGTCGAAGAAAAAGTGTGGGAGCATCGCCCCGCTTTTGCAAGGCTCAACCCTGCGCTACAAGTACCTGTATTGCAAGAAAGCAGCGACTATGCACTGGCAGAATATTATGCCATTGCCGAATATTTGGAAGAACAATATCCCGAATTTCCACTCATGCCCGGCAATACAAAAGAAAAAGCAGAAATCAGGCGGATTTGTTCATGGTTTGATAATAAATTTTATCATGAAGTGTCGCGCTATCAGCTGAAAGAAAAAGTGATTCGCTACCATACGGGTGGTTCGCCTTCTACTGAAGTACTTCGTGCCTGCAAGCAAAACATCACCACCCATCTGGAATATATCGCATTTCTAACTGAGAATCAGCGTTATTTGGCGGGTGAAAAATTCACACTGGCCGATATTACGGCAGCATCCCACCTTTCGATGGTCGATTATCTAGGCGGCATCAACTGGCGCTATCACCCAGCCGTAAAAGAATGGTATGCGCTGATAAAATCGCGCCCATCGTTCCGCCCACTACTGGAAGACCGCATCAAGGGCTTCACTCCGCCTGCACATTATAGCGATCCTGATTTCTAAAATTTTTGTTTTGCCCCCTGCAAATTTTCCTAAATTTGCATTGAGGCATGGCTTCGCCAGCTCATGGCTGGCTCGGACTTCTGTCCTCGCATTTATCCTTTCTAAGCACTCAGCACTTAGCCCTAAGCACCTTCTAAACCCTTGCGCCCCAAACGATAAAAAAAGGATTATCCAATCCGTCTTTGCCATAGGTAAGTGGTGTTTCATCGCTATTTTCAACTGTGCCGCCTGCTGCTAGCACAACAGCATGGCCAGCGCCTGTATCCCATTCCATTGTGCGGCCAAAGCGTGGATAAACATCTGCCACTCCTTCTGCTACCAAACAAAATTTGATTGAGCTGGCGGAAGAAACAATTTCATGCACTTTTGGCAAGCGATCAATAAACAAATCGGTTTCTTCGGTGCGGTGCGATTTGCTCGCCACGACGGTTGCGCCAACTTTGGGCGTAGCACGCACAGCAATGATGTGTGCTGCCTTGCCATCTTCTTGTTTATAGGCTTTGCCGTCTTTGCCTGTAAAGTAGCACACGCTTTGCGCTGGCACATACACCACGCCACCCACAGGCACGCCCGCTTCAATCAGCGCAATATTGACGGTGAACTGGTCTTCTTTTTTGATAAAGCTTTTGGTACCATCGAGGGGATCTACCAGCCAAAAGCGTTCGGCCTTGCTGGCTACAAAATTTTCAGGCTCGCTATTTTCTTCTGAAACGACAGGAATGCTCGGTGTAAGTACCGCTAATTTTTCAACGATATAATCATTCGCTGTTTTGTCGGCAATCGTGACGGGCGAAGCATCATCTTTCATTTCAATCTGAAGCTCGCCACGGTAAAATGTGAGAATCAGCGCCCCCGCTTCGATCGCAATTTGTTTGATTGCATCAGCATGGGGCGCATAATGATTCGTCATACATTTAACCTACTAGCTCAGTGCCTGAAAAGAAGAAAGCAATTTCATTCTTCGCATTTTCTAAACTATCAGAGCCATGCACTGAATTTTCGCCAATTGAAAGTGCAAATTCTTTACGCACGGTGCCAGCTGCTGCTTCTTTCGGGTTGGTTGCACCCATCACATCGCGGTGTTTTGCAACGGCATTTTCGCCTTCAAGCACTTGCACCAC
>CAYGPX010000275.1:0-2011 GCA_964351935.1 uncultured Rickettsiales bacterium
GCTATAACACAGGCTTATTATTTTGTACAGCTTCACGCAAACTTGTGGGCAAGAGCTCAAGCCTATATTGGCTATCCCAAGCATTACCGTGCGTCTTTTGAACTGCTGGCATGTGGCGTTTTTCTAAACCACGGCGGATTGAAGTAATAATAGATGCAAAAACCATATAAATGTCTGCTTGTGGCGAGGGCACACGATGTTCAATACGGCGCTGCTGCTGATCGTCTCCAACAGCAGGTATTCTAATTGCAACCGTTCGGTTTTCACCTCCCCAACTAATTGTTGCAGGGGTGTTTCTATCAGGATGCCGATAACGCAAATAATCCTCTTCTTTTGGCGAAAAATAGCGCATCGAAGCAGGCAAGTCGTCTAATAGCGATGCAACAGACCATAGCAAATATTCACTTTCATTGCCGCCCGTCTTTGCATAAATATTTTTTCCTAAATCATCGTAAAGACTGATATGCACATGCAGCGCACTAGCAGGCTGCTTGACATAAGGTTTTGCCGATAAATTGACACTAAAGCCCTCTTGCGAAGCACACTCACTTAGATGGTGACAAAGTTGAGTAATCAAGTCCGCGTATAAAATAATATTTTTTTCAGGGGCAAGCACTATCTCAAATTGTCCCTCGCCTTCTTCATCCACTAACTGCGCATCACTGCAGTTATTTTCCTTACAAAAACTCTGTAGTAAATAATCCAGCTGAGCTTTTTCACACCCTTGTGCATAAAATTCTAGCTCAACCCCTAGGCATAACGAAAAAGAGGTGCTACAGAACTCCTGCAACACCTCTTTCAATTTCATTTTGCTTGATAGCATTATCTATGCCGCAACACTTGTTTGCACCCACTCAAGCAATGCACTTTTAGGCAAAGACCCAACTTTGGTAGCTATATTCTTACCGTCTTTAAAAACAATAAGTGTAGGAATACCGCGTACATTATATTTTGCAGGGGTTTCAGGGTTTTTATCAATATTAATTTTATAGACGGTAAGTTTACCTTCCATTTCATCGGCAATTTCATCAATGATTGGCGCGAGTTGACGGCAAGGGCCACACCATTCAGCCCAAAAATCTACCAACACAGGCTTGGATGCAGATGCATCAATCACTTCTTGTTCAAAATTCGTATCTGTGGTTTCTTGAGCCATCATCTTTTCCTTTCTAAATATTCGTTACGGCACTTAACATGTAAACAATATCAGGCCAGTTGCGCTGTAATAGTTTTTCGCATTCTAATCCACTTGAGTCAAAGCTATAAAAAAGCACTCTGACTATCGGTTAGAATAAGAAACACCATTACTCAGCTCGCACAATATAAGAGCTTGGAAGATATTTTTCAAGTAATGCTTGCGAAAGCTGCATCAGTTCTGGTATTTGCACCCATAAAAGCGCTGTTTCTACTTGTTTTTTAGGGTATATATTTTGTAGCAAAGCGGCATAAACTGCCATTTGCTTTAAATAAGCGGCAGGCACTTTAGCGACGCTAGCAGGTGGCATACGGTTAGTTTTATAATCTACCAACAATATTTTTTCTTCCCCTACATACAATCGGTCAATTTGTCCTGAAACTACAAAATTTCCAATTCGCCCAACAATAGGCACTTCAGCCTTTGATCCTTGTTGAAAAATAACGTTAAATTTCTCATCTTCCAGCACATTTAATAGCTTGTTCGCCATCTCTTCTGCTTGGATAGGCGAAAACTGATGACGCTTTAAATAGATCAATGCTGCATCATAACGCCTTTGTGGCTGCATTTCCGGTAAATATTGCAGCAATGCATGCATATATTGTCCACGCAGCAAGGCTTCTTTTTCCAGTGGCGAAGTTACGGGTTGCAGCGATTCATCTTCCTGCAGCTTAGAAGGAGAAAGCGGCTTTGGCAAAGCTGGTTCTTCAGGGGCGGAATTTTCTATCCACAATGGTAGTAATGCTTTTGCATCAACTGACTTATTCAATTTTATTTCAGCAACTGCTTTTGGTGATGTTGGTTTACCCTTTATAA
>CAYGPX010000276.1:0-2000 GCA_964351935.1 uncultured Rickettsiales bacterium
TAATAGGAATATTTTCTGACTCAAGATATTTGGCTAGTTTGAGAGGGGTTTGCCCACCAAGCTGTACCACAACACCTACCAGTGTGCCTTTTTGTTGTTCTTTATGCAGTACTTCCAGCACATCTTCGTCAGTGAGTGGCTCAAAATAAAGTCGATCTGATGTATCGTAGTCGGTTGATACGGTTTCCGGATTACAGTTAATCATGATGGTTTCATAGCCAGCTTCACGCAAGGCATATGCTGCATGCACACAGCAATAATCAAATTCAATACCCTGTCCAATACGGTTTGGGCCACCACCGAGAATAACGATTTTCTTTTTATTGCTTACATTGGCTTCGCACTCAGCATCAGTAACGCCGTCGCCTTCATAAGTGCTATACATATAAGGTGTGACGGAATCAAACTCAGCCGCGCACGTATCAACCCGTTTAAATACAGGGCGTACACCCACTGAATGACGGATTTTAGCAACACTTGCAGGTGAAAGTTTTGTGAGTTCAGCAAGGCGACGGTCTGAAAAGCCCTGCTTCTTCAAGCGAAGTAAATCCTCTTTATTTTCAGGAAGGCCGTTTTTGCGAAGCGCTTCTTCGGTATCAATAATTTCTTTGAGTTGTCCTAAAAACCAAGGGTCGTATTTGGTGATTTGATAGACATCTTCGAGCGATAAACCCTGACGAATGGCTTGAGCAATACGCAGTAAACGATCAGAGAGTGGTTTTGCAATTGCTGCTCGCATCGAATCTTCATCGCTGCCGATTTCAATTTCATTCAGGCCAGTGAGGCCAGTTTCCATAGAGCGAAGCGCTTTTTGGAAGGACTCTTGAAAGTTACGACCCATCGCCATGGCTTCACCTACTGAGCGCATAGTGCTGCTAAGGGTAGGCTCGGTGCCTTCAAATTTTTCAAACGTGAAGCGTGGGATTTTTGTCACAACATAATCGATCACCGGCTCAAACGATGCAGGTGTCACTTTCGTCACATCATTCAAAATTTCATCCAGCGTATAGCCAACTGCTAATTTTGCCGCCACTTTAGCAATAGGGAAGCCAGTGGCTTTTGATGCTAGTGCCGATGAACGCGATACACGTGGATTCATTTCAATAACGACTAAACGGCCATCTTTAGGGTTTACGGCAAACTGTACGTTAGAGCCACCTGTATCTACGCCTACTTCACGAAGTACAGCAAGGCTTGCGTCGCGCATGGTTTGGTATTCTTTGTCGGTGAGTGTAAGTGCGGGTGCTACCGTAATACTATCGCCGGTATGCACACCCATCGGGTCTACGTTTTCAATCGAGCAGATGATGATGCAGTTGTCAGCTTTATCGCGCACTACTTCCATTTCATACTCTTTCCAGCCGATGATGGACTCATCAATTTGCACTTCATGCGTAGGGGAAACATCAAGGCCATTGCGGATGATGGCTTCATATTCTTCGCGGTTATACGCAACACCACCACCAGCACCACCAAGTGTGAAGGAAGGACGAATAATAGCAGGTAAGCCAATGTCATCGAGTGCTGCCATGGCATCATCAATGTTTTTGACAATAATGTTACGGGGAACTTCAAGGCCAATTTTAGCCATTGCTTTGTTGAATTGGTCGCGGTCTTCTGCTTTGGCAATTACCTCTGGTTTTGCACCAATTAACTCAACATTATACTTTTTTAGAATGCCAAGGCGCGCTAAATCCATCGCACAGTTAAGAGCAGTTTGCCCACCTACGGTAGGTAAAATGGCATCAGGTTTTTCTTTAGCGATAATTTTTTCAACAATTTCTGGCGTAATTGGTTCAATATAGGTGGCGTCTGCCAGCTCAGGGTCGGTCATGATGGTGGCAGGGTTGGAATTAACCAGTGCTACACGATAGCCTTCTTCTTTTAGCGCTTTGATTGCCTGTGTGCCTGAATAATCAAATTCACACGCTTGACCAATTACAATAGGGCCAGCGCCGATGACAAGAATGGATTTGATATCAGTACGTTTTGGCATGTCT
>CAYGPX010000277.1:0-1957 GCA_964351935.1 uncultured Rickettsiales bacterium
ACCTTGGTGCTACTCTACTGGGGTAAGGCGCGATATAACGCCATCATATAATTCATCAATTACTCCCTCAAGATGAGGCAGGATAACTCCACCCTTTGGAAGGAAAACATTTAGGTGATCTCCAAATATAAAGCGAGCATTTGAGTGATCTTTATCTTGCTCACTTACGTGGTCAAGAATTTCAAATACGTCATGACCATTTTTTATTGCCAGCATCAAAGCATCAAAGTCATCTACTGATATGACATAAATTCTATTAGAAGCAATACAAGCAGGATTAATTTGATTAACTTCAAAGAATTCTTTGGTTGCGCCCTCTACAAACTCATTCCAAATAGAACCCGTTCTGCCGAGGTATAGTTCTTTATAAGTAACAATTAAGGCGTATACCGATTTTTTGCTCTCTAAAGCGCTAGCAACAGAGTAAGCCTGTTTTATACCCTTTAAGACATTAGCTTCAAGAGCAGTGACAATGGATTCATTATCAGCTTTAGCGGTAGCTATACTTGCCATTTCCACAGCTTTAGCCTCAATTAAGAGCGCTTTATCTTCATTCTCGATTAGAAAATCAACTTTCTTCCTCTTCTTCGGCTGTGTTCTCTCATCTTTAAATTCAACGCCTGAATACTCAAGGCCTTTGGCTAGATAGTTTTCAAAAATATCTTTTCCAAACACTTCAGAAAAACCGCTTCCTTCGTGCAATTTTAAAAAGTCGTAAACGAAATATTTTACAACATAATCTAACAGCGCCGGTGAATAGAGGTAATATCTATCACCAAATTTTAGAAATGGCCGAAAAGTAAATGGAGTTTGTTCCAGTATTTGGAACGCTAAATACCCCCTTCCATTCTTTTTCTTTAGGTCGTTGTTAGCGTACTCTTTTGCCTCATATATGCCGAATGATAGAAGCTCAAAATATTTATCAATTTCATTATCGGTGAAGGTGTGCTCGCAGTTTTCAAACCACTTCTTTGTGATAAACAGATCCTTATTCTTTGTCGTATGGTATTTTGTCCAAACAATTAGGCCGATCTCAAAAAAAACATCTATAGAAATGCCGGTTCGTGCTTGGAAATACGCCTCTACACTACTAAGCGCCTCACTCTTTCTAAACTTAGAACAGAATAGATAATAAGGTCTTGCCTGTGCAGATGTAGATAAACCACTGCTTGGCTGCAACCAAAACTGCTGAAAGGCTGTTTGTCTAAAAAACTTCTGTAATTTCTGCTCATCATCTATTTCCTTGGCGACTAAAGCATCGGCCCGATGCTTTTCAAACAGCTTTTTTAAAGAGTTAATTAGTCCGTTTACAACTCTCCAATCAGCTTGCTTTGCACTTCTGTTAACTGCCGCAGTATTTACGGACTCATAATTGGCTATAACCCACTTTGAAAGTAGAAGTAACTCCCAAGGAAGATAACCGCCCCACTTATTTGTAGGTGTTTCATACAACGCGTTTAGTTTAGAAATTAATAAGCCTAAGATAGAAATAGGATCATATTGTCGAATTTTATTTCTTATTGGCTTGTAATCATCATAAAAGGACATTTTATCGTATCTCTTTTGTAAAAGTTATAAGATTATCACCACCATTATCATCAAATATTCTAATAATATTTTAAAATTTAACAGCCGTTCTAGCGCCCTAAATGTTTTCTATATCTAGAATTTTTATCAACATGACTGCTCGCCCCCTCTACATAGTAGCTAACAAAAATATAATACTCCTAAGTCCCCTCCCTTAGCACATCCAAATAGCCTTTATACTCAAACAAGCGGTCACGTTGTTTGCCTGAAGCTTCGTGAGCTATGCCTAGCTTAATAAGGTGCTCTAAAGCAGTGGTAACAGTTGGCTGCGTCATATCTAGCGCTTTTGCTGCCGTGGGAATACGGCAAATGGCGTGGGTTTGCAGATATTCAAACACTTTCAGCGCAGAAATACGCGGACGTCCAAGGG
>CAYGPX010000278.1:0-1930 GCA_964351935.1 uncultured Rickettsiales bacterium
TGCTTTCGGCCACATCGGTTGAAGATATTTTAAGCAGTATAAAAGCGCAGAAAGATGTGAATGTGGTGGTAATTGACTCCATCCAAACCATGTTTGTTAGCAGCATTACTTCCGCACCCGGCACAGTTTCGCAAGTAAGAGCCGCGGCGCATGAATTAATTTCATTCGCAAAGAAAAACGACATCACTATGCTTTTGGTAGGGCATGTCACCAAGGAAGGGCAAATTGCAGGGCCAAAAGTGCTGGAGCATATGGTAGATACCGTACTCTATTTTGAAGGTGAGCGTGGGCATCAATTCAGAATTCTACGTGCGGTGAAAAATCGCTTTGGTGCGGCAAACGAAATTGGCGTATTTGAAATGCGCGAAGAAGGCCTGCACGAAATCAACAACCCATCAGCGCTCTTTTTAAGTGATAGAGATGGCAGTGTGAGTGGCGCAAGCGTGTTTGCCGGTATGGAAGGAACGCGCCCAGTGCTGGTAGAAATTCAAGCACTTGTATCACCTACGCAAATGGCTACGCCGCGCAGGGCGGTAGTGGGGTGGGATAATAACCGTTTGGCGATGATTCTGGCTGTACTTCAAACTCGCTATGGCCTGCCATTTGGCGATAAAGAAGTGTATTTAAATGTGGCGGGTGGCTTGCGGATTAATGAGCCGGGAGCTGATTTGGCGGTGGCCGCAGCACTCATTTCAGCGGTTAAGGATATTGCGCTTCCACGAGGTTGTGTGCTTTTTGGTGAACTAGGGCTTTCAGGAGAGGTGCGGATGGTTTCTCAGCCGGAAACGCGCCTGCGTGAAGCAGCAAAGCTTGGCTTTGAGTCGGCAATCGTGCCAGCAGGAGTAGCTTCCAAAAATAAAACCTTTATTTTGAACGAAATTCGCCATATAAGAGAGCTCGCGGACGTCTTCCGTGGTAATCGCGATGCGCGGTTGCAAGAAAATAAGAAAGAAACGGTGGCTTGATATGGATGCTTTTAGCGGACTCACTACGTTTGATGTTGTGATCCTTTCGATTATTCTTATTTCCAGTCTTATGGCCTTTTTAAGAGGGTTTGTGGCAGCGGTGCTGTCGTTTTCAAACTGGGTAGCGAGTTCTTTGTTGGTCATTTATGCTGGGCCAATTGTTGCAGAAGCGCTTTCGGATATGGTGGATAGCGAACAAACTGCTAAAATTCTTGCTTCGGTGTTAATTTTTGCAGTCAGTTTTTTGGTACTTGCTATTATAAATTCTCAGATTGTTCGTGCAGTAAAGCGCGTGGGCATTGGTGCGCTTGATAGAACACTGGGTCTTGCCTTTGGTATGGTAAGAGGGGTGCTGATTGGAGTGGTTATTTTTCTAACAGCAACGATAGGTCAATCCATGCTTTCGGCTTCTCCTTCAGAAAGTAATGGGCCTAAATGGCTAACAGAAGCTAAAAGCTATAACTTACTTAAAATGGCATCAGGTGTGGTGGTGAACTATATTCCTGATGAAAAGTTCAAAGAAGCCCAAGAAAAAATTCGTGAAATTGGTGAAGATGCACCGGCTATGCTCGGAGGTATGGCTGGTAGTAGTGCCTCTAGTTCTGGTTTACTTTCTGATGGTGAAAGTGAGTTGATGGATAAGGCCATCTCTGGGCTTCCTGCTTATGAGATCCAGCAGTTGGCTGAAAAATATGGTGCGAATCTTTCTACTATGACAGACTTGGAAAAGCGTGCGTTTTACAAAGAAATTTTTCGTCTCTATGAAGATGGTGCGTCCATGGGAGTGGTACCTGAAGATCAACGCTTAAACGCACAAGAATACAACGAGCTTTATCGAGCCTTACAACGCTTGCCTGTAGATGAAGGTGAAACGGGGTATAAACCTCGTCAACTGGATGACATTAACCGCCTTATTGATACCGTAGAGTAAAGATGTCTGAATTTGAAATGCATTTTAGTACCCA
>CAYGPX010000279.1:0-1904 GCA_964351935.1 uncultured Rickettsiales bacterium
TAACCAGAACCGCTGTGGCCGCCAGAAGAAAAACGCCTGACACAAGAAGGTAAAAAAGAAACAGAAATCGAAACAGAGAAAAAAGAAATTGCCAAACTAGCCAATCGTCGTGTGCGTCTTGGTATGTTCCTTTCTGATCTTGGTGGAAGTGAGAACCTAAGTGTCACAGATGCTGAATTGCGTAATTCTGTTATGGAGCAAGCACGCAATTATCCAGGACAAGAGCAGCGTGTGGTAGAGTTTTACCAAAGCAACCCGCAAGCTCTGGAGCAATTAAAAGGCCCAATTTTAGAAGATAAAGTGGTGGCATATTTAATTGAGAACATCACACTAAAAGAAGAAAAAACTACAACAAAGAAACTGATTGCCTACTACGAAGCTGAACAAGCAGGTGAGTAATTTAGTTGTTCTCTAGTTTTTACAGATAAAAAAGCCCTGCCAGAAATGGTGGGGCTTCTTTTTTAATTGGAAGGCCTTTAGCAATCTCGTAAACCTCTTTTAAAACAAGAATTGCGATAGCTAAAAAAGCTTTTGCGAGTGATTCTATTGCTTATTTATGCTAGGGTGGCAGCTATGAAAACGCCAGACAATATCATCACCAGCACTGCCAACGAAAAGGTAAAGCGCATTCGTGGATTGCGACTTAAAAAAAACCGTGATGAGGAAGGTGTTTTTGTTGTCGAGGGGGCAGAGCCATTGCAAAAGGCTTTGAACAATGGCTGGCAGATGGAAACGTTGTTGGTTAATAAAACAGCAATAAACCATTCAAAAGCGCAGCAGATTATGGCATTGTGTCGTGCACAAAATGCCCTACTGCTTGAAGTAATTGACAAGGTAGCAAGCTACGCCTCAAATCGTGATAACCCACAAGATTTAATAGGTGTTCTCAAGCAGAAATATCATAAAATTCAATCAGTGCGAGCCAATGAAAGCGGGCTGTGGCTGGGCTTAGAAAATATCCGCGATCCGGGTAATTTAGGAAGCATTCTCCGTACGGCGGATGCGGTGGGCGTGCGAGGCGTTTTTCTAATTGGTCATTGCTGCGATGCCTTCTCGCCTGAGGTGATTCGTGCAAGCACCGGTTCATTTTCAACTGTGCCTATTATGCTTATTTCAGCGCAAGAGTTTAAGGCGTGGCGTACCCATTTTGAGGGAAAAATAATTGGCACACATCTGCATGAAAAAGCACTAGATTATCGGCGTTTGAAGCTGAACGCTCCAGCTATTATTTTAATGGGTGGTGAGCAATCAGGGCTAACAGACGAAATAACATCCATGTGCGATAGTTTAGCAAAAATTCCGATGCGTGATGGTGTTGAATCGCTAAACCTTGCGGTTTCAACAGCAATTATGCTTTACCATTTAAGCGGTATATAGTATGAAATTCTATTATGACACATGACATTCAATATATTGATTCTGGCGCACGTTTAAGTGAAGCAACCGTTTTTAACGGAGTAATCTACATGGCGGGCATGGTAGCAGGCAAAAGTCTGGGTAAATCGGTTCGCGAGCAAACGCAAGATATTTTACAGCAAATTGATCTGCTTCTGGCGCGTTTAGGGAGTGATAAATCAAGGATTCTAAAGGCAAACATCTGGATGGCGGATATCAACGAAATTGCTCAGATGAATGAAGTGTGGGATGATTGGGTGGTAGAAAGCAAAACGCCTGCGCGGGCAACCGTTGAGGCAAAGCTTGTAAATGCTGGTTATGCTGTTGAAATTATGGTTGAAGCTGCGGTTAAATCATAGGGTTCTTGTTTAAAATCTAACATTCAAAGCCTCAATAAAACCAGCAAATAAAATCATATTCATGCTTTATGTTTTGTTCTGGCTAGCTTCGTAATATTAGAAAGGCGTACGTGCCATCAATGCTGCGCCGAGTGTGCCATCGTCCAGATA
>CAYGPX010000280.1:0-857 GCA_964351935.1 uncultured Rickettsiales bacterium
GCTTTGGTTTTGTGGCACATAGCCTGCATCAAAATGCACTTTTGCTACTGCGTCATAGTCTCCTACTAAAAATCCATGCAGAATTTTAGCAACAAAGATTCGCGTATCTTCATCAAGCCTTCCCATGATGCCAAAATCGACCATCACCAGCCGACCGCTTTTATCCACCATCAAGTTTCCAGGATGTGTATCGGCATGAAAGTAGCCATCACGATACACTTGATTGAAAAAATTAACTGCCAGTTTCTTTGCCACTTCTTTGCGTGAAATACCGGCAGAATCTAGCGCGTCAACATCCAAAATCTGTACACCGTCCACCCATTCAGTCGTAAGTATTTTTTGGCTCGTTAGCGGCCAGTATACTTTGGGGATATGCACTTCTTTATCGCCTGCACAATTGGTTGCAAGTTGCGATGCGGCCGCTGCCTCCATTCGCAGATCCAACTCTTTACGCACCGAATTTTCAAACGTTGCTACCACTTCTTTCAGCCGTAACCGCTTTGCTCTTTTAAAAATATTTAACCAGCTAGCAAGCATATAAAATACTTGAATGTCTTTTTTAAATGCTTTCACAATACCGGGGCGAAGCAGTTTCACAGCCACTATTTCACCTGCAATGGTGACTGCTTTATGGACTTGCGCTACCGATGCAGCTGCTACAGGCTTGGTGTCAAATTCACTAAAAAGCGTTTCAAGCTTTGCACCCATTTCTTTTTCAATGATGCGTTCAGCTTTTTTGCTCGCAAAAGGTGGGATGTTATCTTGCAAGCTGGTAAGAGTTTTTGCAACCACTTCGCCTACAATATCAGGCCTTACAGAAAGCATCTGCCCCAGCTTGATATAGCTTGGGCCAAGCC
>CAYGPX010000280.1:867-1893 GCA_964351935.1 uncultured Rickettsiales bacterium
CCACCAGTCACCCCCTACACAAAGCATCAGCCCCACCCTCCAATAGCGTGGGCCAAGCCGCTGCAATAAGTGCAACAAACGCAATGCCCGCTTTTCTTTACTACCGAAAAAACAGCCACTCGAAAGCAGCAAGCAAGCAACAACAATTGAGCGAAAGAATGCCATGTTTTATACCTTCCAACCACTATGGATCGCAACAACACCATGAGTAAGATTCTCATAGCTTGCTTGCGAAAAACCTGCAGCTTCAATCATCGCAACAAACTCTTCTTGCTTAGGAAACATGCGAATACTTTCTACTAAGTATTGATAGGAATCGCGATCCTTCGCCACCAATTCACCAAAAGCAGGGATTAAATGGAACGAATAGCTATCGTAGATTTTTTGCAAAATAGGATTGGTAACATGTGAAAATTCAAGACACATAAAACGCCCACCAGGCTTTAATACGCGCAAAGCTTCTTTCAAAGCAATGTCTATATGCGTGACGTTACGAATACCGAATGCAATTGTGTAATAATCGAAGTGATTATCAGGAAAAGGCAGCGATTCTGCATTGCCACACACCCACTCAATACCTTTTAAGCGATTTTCATCTATAGCACGGCGATAGCCATTTTCTAGCATCGCATGATTAATATCACACAAGGTTGCTTGACCGCCTTTGGCTTTATCTAAAAACCTGAAAGCAATATCACCCGTGCCGCCTGCCACATCAAGCAGATCTGTGTTGGCACGTGGTGCTAATTTTTTGATAAATTGTTGCTTCCAAATGCGGTGAACTCCAAGACTCATCACATCGTTCATCACATCATAGCGCGAAGCAACGCTCTCAAACACACCTTTTACAAGCGGTTGTTTTTCATCTTCGCCCACTTGGCGAAACCCAAAAGAGGTTTTATTGGACATGGCTATTTCCTACTAGTATCTTCCGCTCGTATTTTTAACCCAAATACCCTTCAAAGCCAAGGATAAACCGATGCCAGAATTGCCTGAAGTAGAAACCGTGATGCGCGGCCTTGCCAC
>CAYGPX010000281.1:0-1861 GCA_964351935.1 uncultured Rickettsiales bacterium
ATATCTTCGGATATGTTTAAAGAAGTTTAATTCTTTATCACAAGCATCTGGAGCATGATAGAAGCTATTGCCGCATGATTCTTCACGCTTCAATAAGGCTAATGAGGCTACGCCGCACTAGTCCCCAGTTTTCTTTATTCGGGTGTCACGTTAACCGTTTCTTAATGTTTTTTTGCTCTAATGGTAGATGAGGGTGAAAAAGATTGCTGTTATTTTTAGAATAAAAATCAATAAAACACCTAAATATGGTAGCAGTTTAGAAAAAAAACCGCTACAGTTAGAGATAATGGGGATAGTGTTAGAGGGACTAAATAAATGGCTAATACCGGTGAAGTAGAAGTAGATATGGTGTTTTTGGGCTTAACTCGCCCTGCTATGTTCTTTGGCGTAACCTATTTATTCGCCATGGCAAACTTCTTTCTTATTTTGATGGGATTCATTGTTTTCAACCAAGGTTTGAAAACATTTTTGTTCGCAGTACCCATTCACTTGGTGGGATATTATTTCACTGCCAAAGAACCTTTATTCATGGAACTTTTCTTCATTAAGCAAAACAAATGCAGCCGTTGCAAAAACCGTATGTATCATGGTTTTACCAATTCATACGATGTAGCATAAGGGAAAATGGGAATGTTTGATCTTAAACTAAAAAAGACACGTACCGAGAAGGATAAGTACGCACGTCTGGAGTTTCCGGAGGGCGAATTTATCCCTTATCGCTGCCATTGGAACGGCCATACCATTCTTACTAAAAAGGATGAATTACTTCAGGTAATAAAACTGGGCGGTTTTTCGTTTGAAACTGCAGATGATGAAGATATTGATATCCGCAAAAACATTCGCAACTTGTTGCTAAAAAGCATTGCCGGAGGAGCTTTCTCTCTTTATTTTCACACTATACGACGCAAACAGCCTTTGTTTGAAGCGGATGACCCGATACCTGAAATGCCGTGCTATTTTGCCACCTACATGGAAAAGCAGTGGCGCGCAAAAAATCAGCGTAAACAAACCTATGTGAACGAGCTTTACCTTACAGTAACCCGCAAACAAAACACGCAAGGGGTTGCTTTTATCGAGAACTGGGTAAAGAAATTCCAACAAAAAGCAGATAAAACGGCATGGGATGCCGATATGCGTGAGGCCTATGAAGACTTGGAAGAAATGGTCTCAAGGCTTACCACCACATTGCGTGATTATAATCCGCGTGTATTAGGGGTTAGAAAAACCAAAGCCGGACATTTTTCTGAATTGATGGAGTTTTTGGGGCAACTTGTCAACTGCGGCGCAAAATCGCCTATGCTTGTACCTACGCTGGATATTTCACGCTACCTGCCTACACATCGCCTTTATTTTGGCAGCAGAGCAATTGAGCTTAAAGGCCCAACAAAAAGTCGTTTTGCCGGCATCATAAGCATTAAAGAGTACGGGCAGCAAACAGCAGCTACCATGATGGATAGCTTTTTACAGCTGCCGTTTGAATTTATTATCACGCAAAGCTTCTCGTTTATTGATCGTCAAGTTGCTATTGGTTCAATGAAAATACAACAAAACCGGATGATTCAATCAGAAGACGTTGCTGTGTCTCAAATTCACGAAATTCGCGGCGGACTTGATATGGCTATGCGTGCTAGAATTGGGTTTGGCAAACACCATATGACCATTCTATGCATAGAAGACTCTCCAAAATCACTTGAAAATGCGCTTTCAATGGCCGCGACGGAAATTGGTAACGCAGGCATCACTCCCGTGCGCGAGGCCACCAATCTTGAGCCTGCTTATTGGGCACAACTGCCTTGTAACGATGATTATATTGCTCGTAAATCAACCATTAATACGCTTAATCTTTCAAGCTTATTTTCAA
>CAYGPX010000282.1:0-1841 GCA_964351935.1 uncultured Rickettsiales bacterium
GGTAGTTTGATTTATAGCTGGTGCCTTTAAAAAATGCTTCATCCAATTTGGCATTATCAAAGCCTGACATTGGCCCGCAATCTAGCCCAAGCGCACGCGCAGCAATGGTGAAATAAGCCCCTTGAAGTGAGCTGTTACGAAAGGCGGTAGATTCAATGTAATCGCTCTTACCAACAAACCAGCTTCTAGCATCCGTTTGTGGAAATAATATCGGGAGCTCTTCAAAAAACTCCATGTCTTGTGCGATAATTGCAGTCACAGGGGCTGCCATGGTTTTATCAACATTGCCTTCAGCTAAGCATGGCTTTAATTTTTCTTTCGCTTCGGCTGATTTTACAAATACAATACGCATAGGTGAGCAATTCGCCGATGTGGGCGCAAACTTTGCGTGGTCGTATGCCTGCTTTAGTAAACTGGCACTCACTGGCTTATCTTGCCAATAAGAGAAGGTACGTGCTTCATCAAAAATTTGATCGAGTGAAAGTTTATTAAGCATGATATGTGACTCATTAAATGTGAATTGTTAATACCCACAGTAAAACAAGAAAAACACTTGAGAATCAAGCAGAAAATTAGTGTTCGGATAACTCTTCTTTAGAGCGGAAATCATCCACTTCTTTTAGAAGTGTTCGTAAGATTTCTGTGATGCCAAGTTGAGCTGCGGCGGAGATAAGAAATACTGGCTTACCACTGGCTTTTTGCAGTGCTTTTTGCTTTTCCTTAACTATTTCTTTATCGAGTGCATCTATCTTATTAAGCGCTATAATTTCCTGCTTTTCTATCAACAATGGGCTATATGCCGCCAACTCATTGCGGATGGTGTGGTAGTTAGCGATAATGTCTTCTTCTGTGCTATCCACCAGATGCAATAATACACCGCAACGCTCAACATGTTTTAGAAAGCGAATGCCAAGACCAATGCCTTGGTGCGCTCCTTCTATCAGACCGGGAATATCCGCAAGCACAAACTCACGCTGATCTACATGCACCACGCCCAGCTGAGGTTTTAGGGTGGTGAAGGGGTAATCGGCTATCTTTGGTTTAGCGCGCGAGGTGGCGGCCAGAAAAGTTGACTTTCCTGCGTTAGGAAGTCCAAGCAGGCCAGCATCTGAAATAAGTTTGAGTTTTAACCATACCCAGCGTTCTTCACCAGGGAAGCCTTGTGTGGCTTTGCGAGGTGCTTGGTTGATAGAACTTTTAAAGTTGGTGTTGCCTTTGCCGCCATCGCCACCTTTGGCTGCGAAGTAGGTTTGTCCCTCTTCTTGCATATCGACGATGAGGGTTTCTCCGTCCTCATCAAGAATTTGGGTGCCAATAGGCACATCGATGATAATATCATCGGCGGATTTTCCATGTCTTTCGCGCCCCATGCCGTGATTGCCTGTGCCCGCTTTGAAATGCTGCTGGTAACGAAAGTCAATGAGGGTATTGAGCCCGCTGATAGCGCTAAAAATAACACTTCCACCAAGTCCACCATCGCCGCCATCAGGGCCACCTTTTGGCACGTTTGCTTCGCGACGGAAACTTACACATCCGCCACCGCCATTGCCGCTTCTTACAAAAATTTTGGCTTCATCAATAAATTGCATGGTACGCTTTAGGTTTTATGGGTTTGGGCTTTAGTAAAAAATGCGACGGGGATAGAGTAAAGTAAGTTTTAAATAATCTTATGATCGTAAGTTCATAAAAAAAGGACGTGAAAGTTTTCCCTCACGCCCTTTTTTACTAATTTTTTTAACGCAGTTACGCTGCTTTTGCTTTCTTAGCAGGAGCTGTTACTTCTGCTGCTTCTTCAAACACAGAAATAAATACACGTTCTTTGGTTTTGTTGAATTTAACAA
>CAYGPX010000283.1:0-1841 GCA_964351935.1 uncultured Rickettsiales bacterium
AATGGGATCTTTCATCAAATGGGTGCGTGGAATGTTCATGCTCTGCGATTTTAGCTCGCGCCATTTGGCGATTTCTTTCACCATGTATAAAAATGCTTTTGAATGGGTGCGGGTACGAATTTTTTGCCACACTTCGTCGGGGTTCGTGTGATAGGTTGCGGGATCAAGCAGCGTGGCGGTTTCTTCTTCCACCCAGCTTTCGCGATCACGTTTCTTAAGCATATCGCGCAGTTTTAGATAAACATCACGCAAATAGGTGACGTCTGAAAGTGCATAGGTCACTTGTTTTTCAGTAAGTGGACGTTGCGACCAATCGGTAAAGCGCGAGCTTTTATCAATATGCGCGCTAGCAAGTTTTTCAACCAGTGTGGCATAGCTTGCGGCTTCACCAAAACCACAGACCATGGCGGCCACTTGCGTATCAAAAAACGGTGTGGGCACATTGCCAGAAAGTGCTAAAAGAATTTCAATATCTTGCTTGGCGGAGTGAAAAACTTTAATCACGTTTTTGTTCTGAAATAATTCAAACATCGCGGTGAGGTCAATGCCCTCTGCTAGGGGATCAATCGCATAAGGCTCACTTTCAGGAGCAGCCA
This sequence comes from uncultured Rickettsiales bacterium, assembly GCA_964351935.1. Classification (GTDB taxonomy): domain Bacteria; phylum Pseudomonadota; class Alphaproteobacteria; order Rickettsiales; family CAYGPX01; genus CAYGPX01. The sequence goes on from CAYGPX010000283.1 coordinate 597, forward strand.
CTTGCACTAAGCACAGCTTGGGATAGTAGGTTTTATCGCGCAAAAATTCGGTATCTACGGTAATAAAAGGTGCTTTTTGTAATGTGAGGCAAAGTGTTTCCAAATCGGAAGTGGTGGTGATAATCGTCATGCTTATGTTCGCTTTAATGCTTGGATTTTCTAGTACTATCCTATATATCAGTAGGCCAAACCGCAAGAAGATTGTGAAAACTGCTGAGTGTTGGCGTAAGCGCTCGTTAAGTGAAAAGTAACAAGAAGCAAAGTTAGAAAACTCTGCCTCTTTAGTCAGCCAAAGGCTGTTGGGCTTAATTGAAAAGTTAGGAAGCTTTTCAAGGAGCGAAAATAAAATAATAAAAGGAATCACAAACATGCATACCTACCGTTCACATCATTGTGCAGAACTGAAAAAAAGCCATGTTGGCCAGCAAGTGAAGCTTTCAGGCTGGGTGCACCGCAAGCGTGACCACGGCAATCTGCTGTTTATTGATGTGCGCGATCACTATGGCATCACGCAGCTGGTGATGACGAATGATGATAGTTTTTTTGAAGCTGCCACGGCCGTAAAATATGAAAGTGTGATTACCATCAGCGGTAAGGTGGTGGAGCGTTCGGCAGAAACGGTGAATAAAGAATTGCCCACCGGTGAAATTGAAGTGCAGGTAGAAAACTTTGCGCTCGAATCAGCGGCTGATCCGCTACCACTGCAAATTAATGCTGAGCGCGATTTTCCTGAAGATACACGCCTGCGCTACCGCTTTTTAGATTTGCGCCGTGAAAGCATGCATAACAACATCGTGTTGCGCTCGCGGGTAATTTCGTCCCTGCGTCGCCGTATGACCGAGCAAAATTTTCTTGAAATTCAAACGCCAATTCTCACCGCAAGCTCGCCAGAAGGTGCGCGCGATTATTTGGTGCCAAGCCGTGTGCATCCGGGTAAATTTTATGCGCTTCCACAAGCGCCACAGCAGTTTAAGCAGCTTTTAATGTGTTCAGGCTTTGATAGATATTTTCAAGTAGCTCCATGCTTCCGCGATGAAGATGCTCGTGCTGATCGTAGCCCCGGTGAGTTTTATCAGCTGGATATGGAAATGGCATTCGCTACGCAAGAAGATGTGTTTGGCGTGATGGAGCCAGTGCTGCGCGAAACATTTAAGGAATTTTCGGATAAGAAAATTAGCGATGAAGCCTTCCAGCGTATTGCTTATGCTGAATCGATGCTTAAATATGGTAACGATAAGCCTGATC
>CAYGPX010000284.1:0-1840 GCA_964351935.1 uncultured Rickettsiales bacterium
ATTCAGCTTCCATGCTTTCCAGAAAATTAAATACCAACTAAGTAGCGACATGCCGATCAGCAGCACAAACACGCTTACCAACACACCGTCACCATGTTCAAACACATAACCAAGATTCATCATAGCCTCTCTTAATTCAACTTAAATTCGATTGGTACTAGCACGCTTGCCTGCACCATTTTGCTGCCGCTTCGAGCAGGCACAAAATGCCAGCGCTTCACTGCATTTTCAGCTGCGCGATCCAAAATAGGAAATCCGCTGGAACTCGCGATAGTAACATGTTGGGCATCACCTTTTGGAGAAACAACCACCTCCAGTAGCACTTTGCCTTGAATATTATGTTTGCGCGCAGATTTTGGATAGTGAGGCGCCGGATTTTTCAAATAATCCGCATTGAAGGTTGGCTCTGTAATCGCTGCCTTAGTTAATGTTGCATCAAGCGATTGCTTGCCCGTAGTTTGACGCTTCACTGAAGCTGCCTGCTTTTTCGCTTCTTTTTTCTTTTCAACTTTCTTTTTTAGTTTTTCCTTTTTCTCAACCGCTCGCTTCATGCCTTCATCAGCAGGAGGCGCTTTAGTAACCTCTTTTATTTCTTTCACTTCTTCCTGCACTTCAACTTGCGCAACAGAAGAGAGTGCCACCATCGCAATTTGAATTACCTGTTGTTGTGGAATAACGATTGGATCAGATGGCGCAATAGCCCATGTTCCAATGCCTGCATGTAGCAGTATTGCACCGGAAAGGGCAACCGCATGACCGATTGATGCACCTAAAAATGTTTTTTGCATATGTTAACCAAAAATTATTTCAGGAATAATACTCTTGAGGAACAAATCTTTTTGATAATCATTATCGTATATTTTGATGAAGTGATTATCATTATTAACGTTGTGCGTCAAGGCTTAATTTTATTGCTCTCCAGCTCTGATGAATCCCTCAACTTGAGAGCGCTTGTTGTTTATAAGTATATGTTTGCCGCTCTCATTTATAGATGTAGTTCATTTTCTGTATAGTTTCTTATTAGTAAGAAGCTGGTTCCTCACTTGCAAATCCATTTTCTGTAGCATGTTTCTCCAAGCCAAATGAATATAAGAGATAGGCCAAACAAAGGCAGAAAAAGTGCTAGAAATACAATAAGTCCTATAAAAAAGGGTGTAAGCGGTTTCTTTCGTTTGATTGTTGGTGCGCCTAGTTCTCCTTTAGGTTTGCGCTTCCACCATATAATTGGCCCTGTAATAGATAGTCCAATCAGTGTGATAACCGCAAAAAGGTTGATATATTGGTTTAATGAACCAAATAAACGTCCTTCATGAAATTGAACTCCCAGCGAGGAAGCTTTTCCAAACAACCCTAAATCATCCCAGCGCAAGTCTTTTATGACTTCACCGCTGCGTTTATCTAGAAAAACATAAGCAACATCTTGGCTGGCACCTCCATGTCGTGTTGGCATGACAGCGTATACACCGTTTGGAAACCATGGATAATCAATTTTATAATCGTGCTGCATGTTCAGCGTGCCAAGTGTTTGCATCAGCTTATTCATCGATACTTCAGGTTGAGATGCATCGCTTGTTGAATGAGGGCGTTCACTAAAAATAGCTTTGGGAAAGCCTTCACCTATGGCATGCCCTGTTTTTGAAAATAAATCACCCCACAACACCGACCATGGCAAGCCTGTGAGGATAATCGCTAAAATCCACAGACCTGCCCATGCGCCAAATACGGAATGAATTTCGCGCCAGAACTTTCTGCCTTTTAGATGGAGCTTAGGGATAAAAACTCCGCGCTCTTTGTTGCCTCTTGGCCACCAGAGATATAAGCCTGAAATAACAAGAATAAT
>CAYGPX010000285.1:0-1837 GCA_964351935.1 uncultured Rickettsiales bacterium
CAATTGTTTTGCCTGGTATTCATGAATATTCATGGAATCTCCCTTTATGTTTTTGGACAAACATACCACCCCCGCTCATGCAAGAGGCAGATGGTAGAAAGGGCTAATAGCACACTAATTTGAGGAGTTCAAGGTTTTCAGTAAGGGTTTAGAGCCCAGAGCCCAGAGTTCGGCAAAATAACCGCACTTTGTTCTCTGGGCTGAAACCATATTTTTAGGTATTCATTGATTCAAAGAATTCAGAATTCTCTTTGGTGGCTTTAAGTTTATCAAGCAAGAATTCAATCGCATCTACAGGGCCCATCGATTGTAAAATACGGCGAAGCACCCACATTTTAGAAAGCGTGGCTTGACCCACCAATAGCTCTTCCTTACGTGTGCCTGACTTGGTAATATCAATCGTTGGGAATACACGTTTATCACCAATCTTACGATCGAGGATAATTTCAGAGTTACCCGTACCTTTAAATTCCTCGAAAATAACCTCGTCCATGCGCGAGCCCGTATCTACTAGTGCGGTAGCGATAATAGTAAGCGACCCACCATTTTCGATGTTACGTGCAGCACCAAAGAAACGTTTAGGACGTTGTAGCGCGTTAGAATCTACACCACCTGTCAACACTTTACCTGAAGAAGGAATTACGGTGTTGTATGCACGCGCTAAGCGGGTGATGGAGTCAAGCAAAATCACCACATCTTTTTTATATTCTACCAAACGCTTGGCTTTTTCGATGACCATTTCAGCCAGCTGTACGTGGCGTGTTGCAGGCTCATCAAACGTCGAGCTTACCACTTCACCCTTAACTGAACGCGCCATATCGGTCACTTCTTCCGGACGCTCGTCAATCAATAGTACGATTAGCTCCACATCAGGATGATTTGCCGCAATGGCATGGGCAATATTTTGCATCAATACGGTTTTACCTGTACGCGGAGGCGCTACAATCAATCCACGTTGCCCCTTACCAAGAGGTGCAATCACATCAATAACACGGGTACTTAAATCTTTTACGGTTGGATCTTTAAGCTCTAGCGTCAGTTTTTCCTGCGGGTAAAGCGGGATTAAGTTATCAAAATTCACACGATGACGTGCTTTTTCAACAGATGCATTATTAATTTCTTTCAAGCGAAGCAATGCAAAATAGCGTTCGCCTTTTTTAGGAGAACGAATTTCACCGCTCACCGTATCACCGGTACGTAAGCCAAAACGCTTAATTTGATTGGGAGACACATAAATATCATCTGGGCCTGCCAGATAATTTACCTCAGGAGAACGCAAGAAGCCAAAGCCATCTTGCAATACTTCAATCACACCCTCACCGGTAATGGTACCGCCTTGTTCAGCAATGCGTTTTAAAATCGCAAATACCAAATCTTGTTTAAGCATTCCACCTGCGTTATCTACGCCACAGCTTTCTGCAATCTCAAGCAGGTCAGCCGGTTGCTTCTTTTTCAATTCCTTGATGCTAAAAATAACACCATTTCCTTCTTCACCACACGGGGATTCTGCCGTGTGTGGATTTTCTTTATTATCTTCTGACGCATGCGTTGGATTGCTTTGGATATCTTCTTCGCTAGAAGATTGGCTTTGTGTGCTAGGTTTTCTTTTATCTTCAAAGAATACTTTTTTGCTTCTGCGTCTGGCAGAAGGGATAGAAGCATCTGTATTTCCTGCTTCAGGCTTTTCTGCTGCTACTGCCACTTTTACTTCTTCTTTTACCTCTACTTTGGCCTCTTCTTTTTTCTTAGGCTCAAGCTTTAGCGTTTTCTTTTTGCTGAAGGCTTCCTTTGCTTCAATTTCAGACATGGTCATTCCTTGGTTGGGATATACGAATTA
>CAYGPX010000286.1:0-1798 GCA_964351935.1 uncultured Rickettsiales bacterium
TGCATGGATTCAACCAGCAGGCCGTTCATTTTCCAGTTTCCAGCAATTAAAATCGTAGGTTTTGCCATGGTCTCTTTTTCAATTTGCTATAATTTATATCGTGCGGGTGTTATAGATAAAAAATAAGCCAAGCGCAAACATTTTGAAATTCTTTTAACTTCGCTATTGCAGTAAGTTGCTTGCGGCTTTATCTTTGCTGCGCATGAATCGTAAATGATTAGAGGGAAAATATGTTAAAAACGTTGCGTTCCGGTACGAAAAGTATCGTGGTAAAGGCACTTCTTGTGTTGGTGGCTGCCAGTTTTGTGCTGTGGGGAGTGGGTGATATTTTCAGATCAAGCAGTGCACGTTATGTTGCCAAAGTGGGTGATGTTGCCATTTCATTTGAAAGTTATAACGAGATGTTGCAGCGTGAAATTTCTCGATTTGGTCAATTATTTGGCAAACCACTAGGTGAAAGTGAAATTAATGCACTTGGTCTTCGTCAACAAGTTGTAAGTCAAATGGTGCAAGAGCAACTACTCAGCCAGCGTGTGAAAGATTTAGGGCTAAGGGTGAGTGATAAAATTGTTTATGAACGCATAGCAAGCACTCCTGTTTTTTATGATGAGTCAGGGAAATTTAGCAAAAGCCGTTTTCTGGAAGTGTTGCGTAATAACGGCCTTAACGAACAGCGCTATGTGGATGCTTTAACTAACGATATGGCGATTGGTTTTTTGGTAACGTCGTTGATGGAAGCTGAACCGCATACTGAAGCGCTGGTGGATGCGCTTTATCGTGCTAGAAAAGAACAAAGAACGGCAGATTTACTCATAGTGCCTGCCAATCATGTGAAAGCAGTGCCTGAGCCAACTAATGCAGATTTATTAAGCTTTTATGAAAAGAATAATCGTGACTTTACACTGCCAGAGCAACGTGATGTAGCATATGTGCTTGTAACCCCTAAGGTTATTGAAAAAGAACTGGCCTACAGCGATGAGCAGCTTAAAGAGTGGTATGAAAACAATGAAGTGCAGTATCGTTTGCCAGAACAGCGTAGTGTTGGTCAGTATGTGTTTGATACGCAAAAAGAAGCAGAAGAAGCACTCGTTAAACTACGCGCAGGTGAAGCTATTAAAGCTGCCAGTGTTGATTTAGGCGAAGTGAGTCAAGAAGGTTTGCCAGAAGGTGTTGCTGGTGCTGTGTTTTCATTGAAGAAAGGTGAGTATAGCGAGCCGACACAGAGTGACCTTGGTTGGCATATTTTTCACGTAACAAAACTTCTTGAAAGCAGATTGCCTGAGTTTAAGTCTGTAAAAGACAAGGTACGTGAAGACATGAAAGCCGAACAAGGCTCTGAGCTATTTTATAACCTTACCAACCAAATTGAAGATGATATTGCCGGTGGTATGAGTTTAGCAGAAATTGCTGATAAATATGGGCTGCAAGTGGCGCATGAAAAAGGCTTGAAAGAAAGTACACGCAAAATAGATGGCGTTGCTGATGGTGCCGGACTTGTGGGTATTGCTTTTGCTGCAAACCAAGGCGAAGTTTCTATGCTTACTGCGTTAGCTGATGGCCAAAGCTATGCGGCAGTACTGGTTGAGAAGGTTCAGCCAGAGAGAGTTCAGGCGCTGGATGAGGTGCGCGCACGCGTAGTGATTTCGTGGAAAGCTCAGAAAAAAGAAACGATGTTGCGTGAATTAGCGGATGAGTTTGCGGCACAAATTAAAACAGGAGCAGAAATTGCAAAATTGGCCTCTGTTCCGGGTTTGAGTTTCTTGCCACAGCGCACGATTAGCAAGCCTGTTGATGGCGC
>CAYGPX010000287.1:0-1759 GCA_964351935.1 uncultured Rickettsiales bacterium
GTTTTGTATGGGCATAATGCCAGGCACTAGCGGTACTTTCACCCCTTTTGCTCGCACTTTATCAATAAAGCGCAAGATGCTATCCGTATCAAAGCAATATTGCATGATCGCGCGATCTGCTCCGGCATCAATTTTACGCTTTAAGTAATCAATATCGGCTTCAGCACTGCTGGCTTCAGGGTGAGTTTCCGGAAAGCATGCTACGCTGATGTCAAAATCGCCAATGGCTTTTAAGCCGCTCACCAGCTCATGCGCATAGGCATAACCTTCTGCATGAGGCACATAAGCGCCGCTCATGCCGGGCATATCGCCACGTAGTGCAACAATGCGGCGAATGCCGGTTTTCCAATAATGTTCCGCAATGGCGTTAATTTCAGCCTTGGGAGCATTCACGCATGTGAGGTGTGATGCGGCCGGAATATGATATTTATCCTGAATGAGTGCTACGGTTTCTGCTGTGCGCGCTTTAGTGGTGCCACCTGCGCCATAGGTGACTGAGCAATATTCAGGCTTGAGTGGCACAAATGCCTCCAGCACGGTGTTAAGCGCTGCATCGCCTTCTGCGTTTTTAGGCGGGAAAAATTCAAAACTTATCGCTACCATTCTCTTGTCTATATCCTTACACTTCCAGCTTATGCTGCTTTTTCCCACGAGCCTTTAGGGGTTTGTTTCCAGTACACCAGCTCATGCGCGTCGTCCTTATAGATTTTCCAACGTTTGCGCGCAGTTTTTACTTGTTCTTCATCTTCACCATCAAACATATAGATAGCCTTTTCAAATCCATCCAGCGAAGGTGGGGCAGCACCGTCCACCATTGCCAATACCGTTGCATTGGCAGGGTTTTCAAATTCAATGGTGAGAAAAATAGGCTGTTTTTCGCAAAACCCATCTTCTTTGGTGCCATGGGGTAGAAAATACTTGGTAGTATAGCTCCAAAGCTGCTGATTAAGCTGCTGCAATCGCTCTTCGTCTTTTGCCAGCACCAAGGCTTTCATCCCTGCTTGATGCACTTTCTCTAATAAGCGCGGTAGCCCTTTTTCAAGGGGGGAGGCAGTGAGGTGATAGAAGTTGATTTGCATAGGTTTTAGAGCGATTGGTGGTTGGTTGCTTAAATTGGTATAGTGCAAGTGCAAGTGCAAGCGCAAGGGAAAATAAAGTTTTAGCAGTGCTTTGGCGCTAAAAAGCGAAGAAGAAGCGCGGATGGAAATCCGCGCTTCTTTTATGGGTGGATGGCGGCTTAAGCTTATTTAAAATAAGCTCAAAGCAAACACTACTACTTCTCGCAATAATCTGCTACCCAGCGGTCAAGCGCACGTACGCCAAAACCAACAGCACCTTTCGGGGTGATGGCATTGCCTTCTTTATCCCATGCAACGCCTGCAATATCTAAATGTGCCCACTTCACATCTTTTTGGATGAAGCGCTGCAAAAATTGCGCAGCGGTAATGCTGCCTGCGCCCCGGCCAGAGCTAATATTTTGCATATCAGCAATGGATGAATCGAGCAATTTGTCATACTCTTTACGAAGTGGGAAGCGCCAAAAACGCTCGCGCGTTTCTTCACCCGCGGCTGAAATTTGCGTAGAAAGTGTATCATCATTTGAGAATAAGCCTGCATATTGGCTGCCAAGTGCAATCACTATTGCGCCGGTAAGCGTTGCAAGGTTGATGACGGTAGAGGGCTTGTATTTTTCCTGCGCATACCAAAGCGCATCGGCTAGCACTAAGCGCCCTTCAGCATCGGTGTTTAGCACTTCAAT
>CAYGPX010000288.1:0-1708 GCA_964351935.1 uncultured Rickettsiales bacterium
TTCCCGTTTGGTACCGACAAACCTGTTGAAGAAAGACAGGTGCAAGTCAGATCAGGTGTCCTTAGACGCAATAGAACTCTCACAAAAAACGTTCGTTTGAGACCACAGCAAGCATTTCAAAAAGCAGGAGATTATCAGCAACACTTAGTAGACACTTTAAAACAAGCACTAACTGATAAAGCTACTACTGAGGCAAAAAACACTCAAAGAAAGGAAAATGAAGCCCAAGCAAAACAAGATGCAATCGCAGAATTAGAAGAGCAATTCTTAGGTTCTAGAGGCGGAGCATTTGTCGATCATTACATGGCCATACGGAAAGAAAAGGCCATCATAGCCGCCAAAAGCGCGAAAGCTGGCCCCAACGCAACTAAAGAACAAATAGACGAAACAGTTATTGAAGAGGACGATTGGAAGCCAGCACTAGAAGCAGAAGCAGAAGCGGCACTGAATAAAGCAGCTCAAGCTTATGCTCAAGCACTTGCAGCAGCAAATGATGATGCTTATAAAGCGCTTTATGAATCAAAATTGACTGAGCTTAATGAAGCAGAAGCAACAAAGCCTGAAAATGCAAAAGCATCCGATGAAGAAGTAGCTGCAGCAGAGGAAACTGCTTTGCAGACCGCTAAAAAAATTACTCGCAGCCTAGCTAACCCAATAGTGAAGGCACAACTTCCGCCTATTGAACAGGATCTAAACCCAGAAGTGGCTGAACAGGCTCGAGAGGCAGCAGCGGGTGGTGTTCACCTACTACAACAAGGAGGAGGAGTTGGAAATAGCGGCAGTCACAGAAACAGCACTGCAATAGAGAGAAATAAGGGGACTGCTAAAATTTAGCACTCCCTAACAATAACAAACACCTCTCCTTTAAATAGTAAAAAGGAGGGGTGTTTTTTTTGCAAATTCTGGCAATTATTACAAAAACACTGGCGAGATATAATGCTTTGCGCTATATGGTTTAAGCTGTGAGTAGCTTGCAACTTTACATTAATTTTTTACTACGAAAAAGTTTAAAGCCTACCGCACTGCTAATAAATTGATTTAATTTAGAAAAACCAAAGAGACGCCATACCATGTCAAAAAACGCTACTGCAACCGCTTACGCCACCCAAAACACCAAGGCGCAAGCCGGTCATGTATTTCATCGCCATAATTTGACGAATTATCCCGTCGCAGTAAAAGGCGATGGCCCTTACATCATCGATAAAGACGGCAAACGCTATTTTGACGGCTCATCAGGTGCAGCAGTTTCGTGCCTTGGTCACTCTCACCCCGCAATTCGCGCAGCTATCACCGAGCAAATGAACAAACTTGCCTATGCACATAGCGGCTTTTTCACCACCGAGCCTATGGAAGAACTGGCAAAATGGCTGGTAGATCACGCCCCCGGCAACACGCTTGACCGCGTATATTTTGTTTCTGGCGGCTCTGAAGCCGTAGAAGCATCCATCAAGCTAGCACGCCAATATTATCTTGAAAAAGGCGAGCCTGAGCGTCGCTATGTGATTGCGCGCTGGCACAGCTATCACGGCAACACGCTAGGCGCACTTTCTGCTGGCGGCAACAAATGGCGTCGCGCTCAGTTTGAGCCATTGCTTGTTGAAATGCACCACATCTCAGCCTGTTACGAATATCGCAACGCCCATGAAGGTGAATCCACCTACGATTTTGGCCAACGCGTTGCTAACGAGTTGGAAGATAAAATCAAACA
>CAYGPX010000289.1:0-1647 GCA_964351935.1 uncultured Rickettsiales bacterium
ACAAATCAAAACCATGAGTCTTAAATAATCATCCAGTTTTTTGTTGTAGGATCAGCTATTGAGTGGGCGCGTCAACAGGCAATTGAACAAGCTGCTGCATTTAGAGAATACTACAATCAGATCACAGGTGATGAGTCTCGCGCTTACGACAACGCGCTAGAAGCGCTTAAGGGATGTATTGAAGCATTGGTAGGTGCAACGACCTGTGTACTGGAAACAACCCCAGAAGAATGCGCAAAGCAGGCGCTGGATTATCTCCTCACGCCAGTAATTGACGCAGAAACATTAAGTGGGCTTGATGACGGCGATATTCAAGCAGTTAAACCTGCACATCGTGAAGTTAATGTTGAAGATATTATCGAAGCTTTAAGTATGTGTGGTCTAGAATTTAACGGTGATGCAGAAAGAGTATCACCTGTACTGGCGCAGCATAAGGTTCTTCACGCTGTACAACAGTGCCTAAGTTAGATGTTATTAAGTGCTCTCATTTATCAGGAAAATCGCAAAAATCAGGTTCTCGCATGTGTCAGCAGTACGCTGAACACCCCCGCTATTGCGGGATTGTGCCGATAATTAGGAATTTGAAAGTTTTTTTAGAAGAGAAATGGCTGTGCAAGATCAAAACAGTAACACTGCGCTCATGATTCCTTGGAAATAAAACTCACTAGCACTATAGAGGTTAAAGGGGGGGGGCTTGTTCAAGAACCTTATTTAGCTTTACCATCATCTTTTTCTGGTAGTGGTGGCGTTTTATCTGCAATTAGTTTCAGTAGTTCTTTACTGCACTCCAGGCCAGCTTTCTTTGCTGCTTGTAAAACCAAATCGTTTAAGTCATTGCCTACACCACTTTGTTTAGCTATTTCTGTTAAAGCGGCAAAATCAACACTGGGATCTGACATGTCATATATTTGAAGTTTTTCCAAAGCTAATAATGTTCCTTTTTCGTATGCTGCCATGCACCTCTCTTGAATTGTTGAGTGGGGTGACATCCTCAAGCCTTCTGCTCCCTTGGTTATTCGAGATGAAATTTCTTTAAAACTAAGGTGAGGATCTTGCTGCTTGCACTTATCTAAAACACCCATAAATTCAAATAAAATTCGATTATACTGAGAATCATATGAGCTTGAGTCAACGTTAAGGCCATCAGTCAGGAATTTGGGAACAGTTATATCTTCCTTAAAACTATACGTAATCCCACCTGGTTCATTTAATTTTAGTTTAACACAAGACTCTGTAAGTCTATCATTTAAAGCATCAACCATTTTTTGTCGCTTGGAGGGATATTTCATTCCAGCTATTGCTTCCAATAAGGCAATGAACGCTAAGTATTTTCCATCCTTTATTACAGTTTCAATTGCGTGCGAGAACGTATCGGCTAATTCTTTATCTTCAGCTTCAGCTAGCGCTTTACTGGCTTGAATCTTCAAGGTTCTAACGTCTCTATCTAGATCGAAACCTCGACCTTCTTTGAAGGAAGCGTTTAAAGCCGTATTAAAGTCTGTGAAGTCATAAGGCATTTAAGATCCTTAATATAATTTTATTTTTATTATACCTTTAATTTCTTAAAATTTTCTTAACGTATTAATCTACAACACGGATTTCTAATAAACCTATTGCGATCTATTTTCTGTATTTGTATTTTATCCT
>CAYGPX010000290.1:0-1645 GCA_964351935.1 uncultured Rickettsiales bacterium
CGCGAAGCCAATATCTTTTTTAAAACTGGCAAGTGCTTGCGCTCACTTTTCCGCGAAGGGTTAATGAGCCTGTCTGAATCCTTATTATTGCTGACCATAATCTTTCCTACTAACTTAACGCGAGCTACGCAGATGCTGCGATCAGTGATGTAATTGCAGTCCAACCCTGTGTAATACCTATAAACAAAAGAATCCCTGCAAGAAGTCGGTTTACGAGGCGACTGCTTTCCTGCAAGTGCGTCTTAAGGTAGGTGCTGGCTTTAACAAACGCAGCCAGCGCTAGCACCTTGCCTGCAAACACTCCAATCAAGAACAGCGCTAAAAAACGCCCTTCGTAACTAAATTCAAAATACTGACTAATTGCTGCCAAAGCGAAAATCCAAAAAGGCACCGCTTGTGGGTTGAGACTAGCGATAAGTAATCCTTTTTTGAAGAAAGATTGCTGACCCTTTGCCTGAGTTTCTAGAGACGGCTTGGCATTTCTAAAAAAAACCACGATTGCCAACACAATGAAAAGGCTAGCAATTAACCCTTTTATTAATGCATTAGACTCTAGAAAGCTGCTTATCAGCATGCCAAAGCTAATCGCTACCAACGCTTGCAACACCTCAATCAACGATGCCGCCAGTGCTATTTCGAAACCGCGCTTCGCGTCGTAATCAACCGTAGTTTTAACAACGGTCAAGTTTATGGGGCCAAAAGGAATCGTGCCAATCAGACATGCCATAAACCCAACTAGCAAGTAGGCAATTGAGCTTTCCACAATCTACATATAGCCTTTAGCTTGAATTTTAAACAGCGTCGCATATTGACCGTTGGCCTGCAATAATTCTTCGTGGCTGCCTTCTTCGATAATCCGAGATTTGTCTAGCACGACTATATGATCAGCCATGCGAACGGTGGAGAAGCGATGAGAAATAATGATGGAAATTTTGTTCGCCGTGATTTCTTTGAAGTGGGCAAAAATTTCTGCCTCGGCTTTAGCATCAATCGCGGCGGTAGGCTCATCCAGAATTAACACGTCTGCGTTGGTTCGCATAAACGCCCGCGACAATGCAATCTTTTGCCACTGACCCCCTGATAGCTCTTTTCCATCTTTGAACCAAGTGCCTAACTGGGTATCGTATTCTTTGGGCAGGTCTTTGATGAATACATCCGCCATGCCTTGTTTGGCGGCTGCTGTTATTTGGTCTTGGGCACCAAGGTTATCAACGTTACCGATGCCAATGTTTTCACCGACAATCAATTGATAACGCGCGAAGTCTTGAAATATCACACCGATTTTTTGGCGCAGTGTCTCAATATCCCATTCCTCTAACGGGAGGCCTTCGAGATAAATTTTGCCTTCGGTCGGCGTATATAGACGAGTGAGCAGTTTAATTAGTGTAGTTTTTCCACTGCCATTTTCGCCGACAATTGCAAGACTTTCACCGGGCTTTATGTGCATGGTTACTCTATCCAGTGCTGGCGTCTTGCTTCCTGGATAATAGAAACTTACATTATCTATGCGAATTCCGTCGTCAGGCGATGGGCCGGCCACAGCAGTTCCAGTTTGTTCCGGTACTTTGTGCTCTAGGTATTCGGTTAAGTTAGACAGATAAAGATTGTCTTCGTACATGCCATTGATTGATACCAAACTATTGGT
>CAYGPX010000291.1:0-1639 GCA_964351935.1 uncultured Rickettsiales bacterium
CACGCCGCCCCCCATCCCGCCACGGGCCACTGATCTACGACCCGTCCTGGCGAGCCAGGCCCCTATGCGCCGCCACTGGCTTAAGGAAGAACTCCATCATGGTGTGACGGCATTTGGTGGAGGGGCATTACTTGCAGCTATTGCTCTGGTATTAATTCCAGAAGGACTAAAAGCGCAACCACTCTGGACTTCTATCCTAAGCTTTGTTGCTGGTGGGTTTTCAGCAATGTGGCTAGATTCTTATTTTTCCAAAAGAAAAACTACCACCTCACAGTTTATAGCAATGATGTTAGATTTTATTCCCGAAACGATTGTGATAGGCGCAATTATTACCAAAAGCTTTTCTGAAGCGGTGTTACTTAGTCTTATTATTTTTACTCAGAATTTTCCTGAAAGTTTTTCTGCCTATCGCGAGATAAAACAATCATCAATGCTTAAACCTAAGCAACTACTTCTAGGCTTTCTAATTATTTCAGTCAGTGGACCTGTCTATATTTTTCTTGGTGCAAATGTATTGGCCAGCCACGATCTATGGCTAGGAATTCTAATGACCTATTGTGCTGGTGCAATTTTATACTTAATGTTCAATGATATTGCTCCGCAAGCGCATTTAAAAAATCGCTTCTTACCACCGATGGGGGCACAGCTTGGGTTTCTCATAGGTATGATAGGCTATCAGCTAACGCGCTAAAAATAGAGTAAGACTAAAATATTTGGTACGGATGAGAGGACTTGAACCTCCACGCCTCGCGGCACTAGAACCTAAATCTAGCGTGTCTACCATTCCACCACATCCGCATGTGATAAATGCACTTCCATGCATCGACGGCCGAGTTTCTACCATAAAAACTTTACATAGCGCAAGCGTAAAGCGTGCACTATATAACAAAACATTAATCTAAGGGGCTAATTTTTCCATCTAGCGAGTTATTACAGCGAAACCAACCTGCAATACTATAGCGATTTTTAAAGCTTTCCAGCACTGCATGCGGTATTTCTTCACTTAAAAAGCTTACAAATGTTCCCATATACGGCTCAATGTTTTTTAAGAGTGTTTCTTCATTTTGCGGGTCGTAAATTGCCAATTCACCACCATCTTGCATTTGCCAGTTTGGATTTAAATAAAGCACGGTAGAAACAATACGGTTTGCTTCACCACGAAAACTATCAAAGTGTTTTTTATAAAATGCCCCTTTTCCATAGCAAGCATAATGCGCTTCATATTCAAATAGTCCGATAAAAAGCCTTCGATTAAGTGCTATTCTAAGCAGTTCTATTTGACGAAAGAACATCGCTTGAACATCAGATTTTCCATCCAACCAATGTATTTTATCACGGCGAATGTCTTTTGCGATTATATGCTCACTTCCGCGCCCAACTCCTGCTAGTTGCAGTTCACCGTCATTCAGAAGTTCAATCAGTTCATCTCGAAGAGATAATAACAACACAGGTTCAAAAACATTTTGCTGAACAGACCAGCCATTTAGGTATAGGTCTTCAGCAATTTTATCAACAACATCAATCTCAACTATCGCTGGCTGCATAGAAATATCCTTTAAAACTAGTCTCAACAAAAAAGCCGCCAGATAACTCTGACGGCTTTTTTTATTATTTTTTTTTAGCGGGAGAAGTGCTACTC
>CAYGPX010000292.1:0-1577 GCA_964351935.1 uncultured Rickettsiales bacterium
AAACCACACAAAACTACTAACTTAAAACTGGACTAAGAAATGGGGGTTGACCAATCCCAGCGCGCTTCTATCAACTCAACAGTGCGCACAAAGGTGTGAAGCATCATTTCTATGCAAAGCGTGTAACAGGGTACATTCTGGCATCATTACGTTCAATGTCACGTACCAGTTGTGGCAGTTCATCTGGATCAATAGATGCTAAATGAGTAGTTGGCCTCGTTTCCAACGCGTCTTTCAAATCAGCAGTCACATCTCTATCGGCTAAGCCCATCGGAATCGCATAACGGAATATTTGCCCGGCAAACTGTTTAGCGCGACGTGTTTGTTCCAGTGCACCACGTTTCTCAATTTCTTGCAGTGCGTGGAGCATAGTGGTTGGAGTAATATCTTTAATCGGCATTGAGCCAATAATAGGAAATAAATCAGCTTCTAGCCGCGTCATGATGGTATTTGCATAGCGCTCAGACCAACCATTTTTCTTTTTAGCATGCCACTGTCGGGCGATAGCCTCAAAGGTATTAATGTTATTTATAATTCGTGTGCGTTTTTCTTCACGCTTGTGGTTGGATGGATCTATGTTGTCTCGCAGTAGTTTTTTAGCTTGATCACGAGCTTCTCTTGCTTGTGCTAAACTAACTTGCGGGTATACACCTAAAGCTAAAAGCTTTTGTTTGCCGCTAAACCTATATTGCAAACGCCAGTATTTTCCTTGAGGTTTTACGTGAAGGATAAGGCCGCCACCATCAGATAGCTTATGCTTACTAACCATTGGCCTTTTCGTCAGGATAGAACTTAGCATTTTTACATTTTACATCTGTGAGTGCCATTGTTGGTACTTCCTTTTGCTGAAAATGTTGATACCAACATAAATACCATCAAAAGTGTTGGTATGTTAAAAGATGGCACAAGAAGTTAACAGACAAAGAATACGCCAAAAGACTAGGGAGAGTCAATGTTTAGTGGATGTTAGTGGAGGGTAAAAGAGGGTGAAATGGCTCCCCATAATTGACATACTTCGAACTCAATATATGCAGCAAATTCTTGTTATAGTCAGCCGTATTCCATCAGGAATTCAGCACAGGACGTAAGATTCCAGTTTGAATCCTTATATTTCAATACAAACTATAATTCTTACATAGCTTAAATATTGCATAATTAACTATTCTCCATTTGCATCTCCTTTGAAATACTCCTGTAACATTCGTTTGCTATCCTAATTGAAGGGATAAGTAATGGAGAAAAAAGATGGAAATGCCTCAAGAAGGAAGTCAAGAACGTGCTCATTTACTACTGGCCTGTGACCATTTGGCAGTAAGTATCGTTGGAGAAGAAGTGGCAGAGCTTGAACATCCAAGAAGTACTTGGCGGAATGCACTGTATCTTTATTGTTCAGAAAATCATAAAGATTACGAAAATATAGCTGCATTAAAAGCCCATTTAAAAGAGGTTACATCGGCTCTTCGAGCAATCAAATTTCCTCAGCTTGGTGGTGACTTTGGCAATATAACGTTGTCTGATCTGGAAAAAGACGATATTTCATACCTTCTAGAATGTACAGCCTCGGCATTAAAGTCTGG
>CAYGPX010000293.1:0-1571 GCA_964351935.1 uncultured Rickettsiales bacterium
CGTTTTCTAGCGTGTTTAGTCGTGGGGTTTGTTCTTCGTGTGTTTTTTAAAGGCGTGTTTGTAACTGTGTTACTTTATGCTGGGCTTCTTCAACTCGCCCATTCATTTGGCGCATTTGTTCGTCCATTTCACTAAGCTGCACTTCTACTTGAGAGGATAGATCTCCACGTGGACGGTTGGTTTTTACCAAACTATTATTTGTTTTTTGCTTGTAAAACTCTTGCTGCATGAGTGCTAAATCTTGGCGAAGACGTGTCACTTCATGGCTGAGTTGTTCCATCATCAATGCGTCGCGCGATGCCATTTCTACGGCAAAACTAGGGTTGGTCATTAAAAGACTAACACATGATAAACCCATAATGAAAGTTTTTCTGAGCGCACATAGTTGTGATAGTTGCATAACTTAAACACCTTGTATGGTTAGTGTCTTATTCAAAAAAAATAAGCTCGAGGTTTGAAACCTCGAGCTTATTATAAGTAATATTTTTTCGGCTGTCTATCTATCAAGCAAAACTGTTACTGCACGACGATTTTGTGCGTAAGCAGATTCAGAAGAGCCAACAACAGCTGGGCGCTCTTTGCCATAGCTGATGGTAGAGATACGACTAGAGGAAATGCCAGCACCTACGAGGTAGTTTTTGACGGCATTAGCACGACGAGCACCAAGTGCTAAGTTATATTCACGTGTGCCACGCTCATCTGCATGTCCTTCAATGCTTACTTTAACAGAGCTGTTTGATTTCAAATAAGCAACTTGCTTGCTAAGAGTGCTTTGTGCACGAGAAGAAAGCAAAGAGCTATCAAACGCGAAGAAAACGCGGTCACCAGCACGTGCGCCTGTTGAATCACCAGGAATTGGAGTAAATGTAGCTAAGCCACGGCTTCTTACGTCATAAGCATCTGCTGCTTCATCGGTGCCACCTTTGCCAGCTGGTTGATTCATTCCTGCGCATGCTGCAAGCATGAAAAGAGCTGATATAGCGGTTAATAATTTAGTTCTCATTGTGTAGTTCCCCCTTAAAGAGTAATAATACGTTTTTAATCAAAGCTGCAGTGCATACAGTTTATTAAACTGTCAAACAGATGCAATCTCTTTGAAATATATACTAGAGAAGTATTAGCTAGTTTCAAGCTCAACGTGTGTTTCAGCTATGCTAGATAGCATGTTGATTTAAAGAAATTTATCAAGTGTTGTATTTTGACAACATATTATAAGCGAGGAGACCATGCAGGGTCAGATGCTTCAACTGGAGTTGTTACTTTTCGTTCGTTATAGCCGGTCAGGTCGATTGAATAAAGATAGGTGGTGCCTTTACTAAAAGAAGTTGAAGGTGTTTGACGGGAAAAGATGATGACACGTCCATTGGGCGACCATGTTGGGCCCTCATCTAAAAAGCTTTCAGTGAGGAGGCGCTCGCCTGAGCCATCGGTACGCATAACGCCAATGTAAAACTTGCCGCTATAAATTTTAGTAAATGCGATAAGGTCGCCGCGAGGTGACCAAACTGGCGTTCCATAGCGACCACTTCCAAAACTGATACGTTTTACGCCACTGCCGTTTGCATTCATTA
>CAYGPX010000294.1:0-1545 GCA_964351935.1 uncultured Rickettsiales bacterium
ATACGTCTTGAGCCACCCTCTGGCGTAATCGAAACAACTTCACCCACGCAATCCGCGCCTTAACTTTGAAGATGCCTGCAAGATAGCGTAACGTTTTAGTATCAGAAAAATTACTCTGAAGACGGAGTGGTGGTTATTTAACTACCACTCTTGCGACTATAGCGATGCTCACGGTTATTTCTTTTACGCCTTGCCCGCTTGGGAAATTTTCTACGTTTTTTAGGGGTAACAACTTTTTGACGCTCTTTAATCACATGGCCATAGGAGCGCTCAAGGTGATAGTTAAACTCTGCCCCAAACACAAAAATAATAGCCGAGATATAAAAGAATAGCAGCGTAGCTATGGTTCCACCTAATGACCCATAAATAAGATGCACTTGTTCAAAATTTTGCAAATAAGCCGAAAGTAACATGCCGGAGCCAAGCCATAGTATCACTACCAGCGATGCTCCAGGTGCTGCGCGCTGCCAGCTTTGCTTGATATTAGGAATAAACACATAAAGTACGCACACCGACAAAAACAATAAGAGGGATGTAAATCCATAACGGGCAGAGTTCCAGAGCGTGTTGTTAAATACTCCTTCTAAATTCATCCATTTTTCAACATAGCCGCGCATCAAAGGCACAACAACCAGCAAAAACATACCAACCACAACGGCCATGGTAAGTATTAGAAACTGAAGAATACTCATCAATCTACGCCAAATATAGGCCGGTGGCGTACTCACCCGATAGGCACGATTTAATATGGTACGCAAGCCCTCTACCGTTGATGACGCCGTCCAAATAGCGCCTAAAATAGCAAATGTAAGCAGCCCTTGCGGAGGGCCTGAGATAATTTCAGCCAATCTTGGCTCTAGTGCTTCACGAATATCTGCTGGTACAATCGTGTTTTCTAACAGCAAGCCAACAAACGCAATTCCTAAATCTGATTGACCGATAAACCCGACAAATGCGAGCAAAAATACCAAAAATGGAAAAAGTGACAACAACGCCAGAAAGGCAAGATAACCCGCATGTTCAATACCATCATGCGTGATGATGGTATCACGCATCGATTTTTTTATACATTTATATGTGCGCTCAAGAGCATTCATACCTTTCCTTCTCACAGCCGCTATTTTAAAGCAAATAGTTTATAAAACTAATTGGCCAGCGATACAATCTATCTCTTTCATAAAAAGAGTATGCCAGAAAACAAACGGATAGGCAAAAAACTATATCCTTGACTTAAGCTACTAATTTTAATAAAGTTTTTATGCGCTGAGGGAAGGTTAGTGGCTAAATATTAACCGCGTACAGAGCATTATATATGGAAAACACTCCTGTTGTCTCTTTGGTAGAACAACCTGTTTCACAACAACAATCTCTTCACGTTGCCACTGAAAGCTCATCCGCTGTTAAAGCAGCAGGATGGAATACACTCCGTACTCGTCAAACATTAGCAGGAACATTTGCAGCCACAGCAGGCGCTGTTGTTGTTGGATTTGCGGCTACCGTACTTTCAGGGCCGGCGCTCCCCCTCATCGCCACAGGTGGTACGGC
>CAYGPX010000295.1:0-1536 GCA_964351935.1 uncultured Rickettsiales bacterium
CTTCCTTTGCTTCAATTTCAGACATGGTCATTCCTTGGTTGGGATATACGAATTAGAGAAAATCAAACGACGCCATCATGGGATCAGACGATATATAATAAAAGATGTTAAGGGTAACTAAGATAGGTATAGCAAAGAGTCTAAAAACTTTTGTCTAGCTACTGTGTTTAAAGCAACTACCAGAAAAAAAAACCACTGTCAAAGATATTTTTTGTGTTCAAAAAAATTAGAACGGCTTCACCACTGCCAAAATCACAATTACAATCATTAAAACAGTAGGAACTTCATTAAAAATACGGAAGAATTTTTGACTCTTAACATTCTCACCACGTTCAAATGCTTTACGATATTTTGCCATCATCCCATGTGAAGCAAACATACCTACCAACAATAATGATTTCATATGAAACCAGCCGGAAGTGCCCACTTGTGCCACACCCACTAACATAAGCCCTGTGATAAGCACCACAATCATCGCCGGATTCATAATATAGCGCAGCAAGCGACGCTCCATAATTTTTAGTGTTTCATCCAATTCGCCATTTTTTTCAGCTTGGGTATGATACACATAAAGCCGTGGTAAATAGAGAAGCCCAGCCATCCATGAAATGATTGCCAAAATATGTACTGCTTTTAATACTAAATACCATTCTGCCATAGTTTATTACTCTCCATAAAAATTATTTGGGCATTTTTCAAATTCAGGCGGGCAAACTCTGCTGTTAAAGTTGGAGCAATATTTTCCCTGCTTTCCTTTGTTCAGGCACATCTCGGCTAAGGCTTCGATATATTTATCTTGAATGCCTAGCGCTGGCACGCGGGAATAATAGGTTACACCATGTTCTTCGGCCAGCTCGCGATATTCAATATCCAACTCCACCAATGTTTCTGAATGTTCAGATACAAAGGCAACTGGCAAAATAAGCAGTCCTTTTCCTTCTTCACCAGCGCGTTTAATTTCATCTTCCGTGCTTGGCCCAATCCATTTCATTGGTCCCACTTTTGACTGATAACACACCAATGAATCTTCAATTTTAATGGGCATATTTTCTAAAATAGCTTTGGCTGTTTGCTCAATTTGCCACTGGTAGGGATCGCCTTTTTCAATGATTTTTTCAGGTAAACCATGAGCAGAAAATAACACCCTCACCGCTTGCCCTTGCGGGATTTGTTGATAGGCTTTAAGTAACAACTCGCTCTGTGCCTGAATAAAATACGCTTCAGTAGGATAGCAACAAAAGCTACGTGTTGGGATGGATAAGCCTTGTTTTTTTGCCTCTTCTTCCCATGCTTGCAGCGATGAACCACTTGTGGTGGTTGAAAATTGCGGATAAAGCGGAAGAAGAATTATCTCTTCTGGCTGATAGGCTTTGACTGCTTTGACCACTTCTTCTGTCATCGGATGCCAATAGCGCATGCACACAAAAATTCCATATTCATGCATCGGGTCTTTGGTTTCGAGCACTTCTTCTAAGCTTTCAGCCTGCTGATTGGTAAGCTCTAAAAGCGGCGATTTTCCATCAATCAGCTTATAAA
>CAYGPX010000296.1:0-1536 GCA_964351935.1 uncultured Rickettsiales bacterium
GTACATCACCACTCCCTGCCGTAGCAAGCTCAGCTGGCGCATTTTTATTTATAACAACTCTTTCACAAGGCGAGGCAATCACCGTTTGGTGACCTTTTAATACGACAATAGCACCTGTTTCTACGGCTGCCTGTTTTGCTATCTCAATCCTATCTTTAGAGTGTTGCGCTTTCAAGAACAATCGTGAATACTCACCTTCATGCGGTGTTATTACTGCCCCCATATGTAGCGCATTAAATAAAGTTTCAGGCGCATTGTCAAAAGAAGTAAGCGCATCCGCATCCAAGACTATTGGTTTCTTTGTCACAAGCGCAGCAAGCACTCTCTCTTTTGTTGCTATATTGACGCCATTGCCTGGGCCAAGCAGAATTGCCGTTACTTTTTCATTATTTATTAGTTTCTGAAAGTCATTTAAAGAATCCGCTAATTTTGTCATAACTGCTGTAAGTGATATTGCGTAAACCAGCAGCGATTCATGTGAACAGGCAACACTTACCAAGCCTGCGCCTGCTCTTAGCGCTGCATAAGCAGCCAATTTTGTAGCTCCCGCAGATGCCATTTCTCCTGCATTCACTAGCACATAGCCACGCTTATATTTATGTGTTTGTTGCTCTAATACAGGTAGTTTGCTTTGCCAGATTTTAGGTGAATTTTCGAGCACTTCACTCATTTCATTTACCTTAAGCTTTTTCAATAATTACAAATGCAAGTGCTTGTGGGTAATCATCACTAAGTGATAGTTTAACCATAGCACCTTCACCAAACGATGCTTCAATAGCAGCTTGAGCTTTACTAGAAAAAATAAATAACGGGGCACCTTTTACGGTATTTTCTACAGCAACATCCTGCATTGAAATAGTTTGACCAAAACCTGTACCCAAGGCTTTTGCAAATGCTTCTTTTGCTGCAAAGCGTTTTGCAAAATGAGCAATAAATCCTTGTCTATTTTGACTGTATTTTTCTGCCGCATGCTGCTCAGCCTTTGTAAAAACACGCGCTAAAAAAGCCTGCTCATTTTTTTCAAGCAACGCCTCAATGCGTGGAATTTGAACAATATCACAGCCTATTGAACAGACCATTACTGCCCACCCCTTGCTTCTTCCATCAGTGCTCGCATTTTTTGGACTGTTTTTTCTAGACCTACAAAAATTGCTTCACCTATTAAAAAATGACCAATGTTTAGCTCTACTATTTCTTCAATTTCTGCAATTGGTTTCACCGTATCATACGAAAGACCATGCCCTGCATGACACTCTAACCCTAAATGATGCGCCTGTTTTATTGATCTTTTTATACGAGCAAGCTCCAATAATCTTTCTTGACCTTGCATCTCGCAATAGGCACCGGTATGAAACTCTACAATATCAGCTCCAACTGCATGGGCAGCTTCGACTTGTCTTTCATTAGCATCAATGAATAGCGAAACGCGTATGCCCGCATCTTTAAGGGCATCCACATCACCTGTAAACAGCTGTATATCACCAAAGACAACTAATCCACCCTCAGTAGTAAATTCTTGGCGGTTTTCAGGAAAAA
>CAYGPX010000297.1:0-1533 GCA_964351935.1 uncultured Rickettsiales bacterium
ATATCATAGTCATTACTAACTAAATTCTGGACCTAATTATAGGGGGCATGTCACATCACTATTTTAGCCGCTGAAGTTTTTGGCATGGGGTGGGTGGCTATCTGGTTGCTTTCCTATGAAACATGGTGGGCATGGATTCTTCTTATTCTGCTAGTAATTGGTAGCATGATTGCCATGTTCTTTGTGTTATGGATGCTCTCCATCATGTTTTGGGAAACAAAGGAACGGCAGGAGAACCACACCCCTTCTATTGATAGCAAAAAGTAACTCTCAGAGTTCTAACCTCAGGCTATAATAAAATACCTAAAAATCTAAGGTACAAATCCCCATAAAATGATTGTTTGCATTTTATAAATAATATAGTCTGCTTCTATAGGCTAATAATAACCTAATGAAATAAAAACATGTTCTCTAAAGAATTCAAAAAATTTGTACAATCCATCTGTGATGCACTTCAGGAAGAAGGTTTTCCTAAAGATGTAGTTGAAGAAAAGTTCACCT
Organism: uncultured Rickettsiales bacterium; assembly: GCA_964351935.1. Classification (GTDB taxonomy): domain Bacteria; phylum Pseudomonadota; class Alphaproteobacteria; order Rickettsiales; family CAYGPX01; genus CAYGPX01. The sequence continues at coordinate 502 of CAYGPX010000297.1, forward strand.
GCGAATCTGTTTATGGGATAATGCAAACAGCGCTTTTTGGAGATAAAAAGCTAGGCGTGCTTAAAAAGGATACTGTTCATAAAGCGGTTTGTGATGCACTTATTGATAATAGCGGCATTCTAACTGAGCGTGGTGAACATGGAGTAGCTAGCACGAGAGAAGATTTAATTACGGCAGTTTCAAATAATGCAGTGCGCGATACAAGACTTCTACAACTATTAGCTGACGCAAAGCGAGTTAAAGCCCCATCAAAGGACGGAAGCCCTGACAGAACACCACCTAAACCAAAAGGTGACGACGGGAAAGGAAGTGGCGGCGTTGCAGAAGAGGAAGAAGAAGCAGCCATTTGGTTTTAACTTACACCCATTCTCATCTCATGGCGCGTCTTTACGATTGATAAGAACCACCTAGAAATAACCCATAGAGAAGCGCCAGCCCACTAAGAAATAGCAGGCTGGCTTTCCTGTGCTTTAGGCTTCAAGCATATCCTGAAGCCGCCTGAGTAGCTCTTGAGGGTTTTCTTTGTTGCTATTGGCTTTTGCTTCCAGCGCCTTAAATATATCACCCTGCCTGTTCACATCCACATAACCATAGCTTGTAAATGTGGTTAGCGGGCTTTCATGGCCTAGGTTTTGACTCCATGCTTTGAACTCTTCAGGAGTGCGGCACATTCTTTCACCATGAGCCGTAAGCGTCTTTCTAAAGCTATGCGGGATATAATAAGGCAACCCAGCCGCTTCAAATGCCCGTTTAACAATCTGCCTCAGTTGCGTTGCACTTTGCCAGTGTATCGGCTCTAAGCCTCCAGCCGTGAAGCTATAATGCTCATCTTGTATCAACTGAGTGCGTGGAAAAAGCGGCGCATCTTCATCCCATAATTTCACCTCACGCAAATACTTCACCCACTCAATCACGATGGCTTTGATATCATCACCCGCAGGAAAAAAGAACGTGTCTATTCGTTTGCCCGTTTTACTTGAGCCTGCTACATTTTACTGGAGAGTATGCTAAGACTCTTTTTTCAAGAAGAGG
>CAYGPX010000298.1:0-1527 GCA_964351935.1 uncultured Rickettsiales bacterium
AACCACAGTCCGGACTGTGAACACGGTGCGGCAGGTTCACGTGTGGCTGGGGAAGACTATGATGGTGTTTTTGTTCAAAAAGATGCAGTGGGCCTATTTGATGACATTTTGCGCTACAAATTAAAATGGCAATTGGCAGACGATGCAAGAGGCATTAGTGATGCCTCGATTTGTGCGGCCGCTGAAAATGTGGTGGATGCCAACCCAGCGCTTATTTGCTCAGGTGGAACGGGTACGTCTTGTTTTGATATGGGTGCTCTTATTTATCAACGCTGCTTGGAGCAGGAATAGGTTTTGTTTTTGCCTTCTTCGTGTTTTTACTCTGACGCTTCGTGTGCGTATCCGGTAAGGTATCTTTTAGATCTTCTAGTGAATAGGTGGGTTGTAGCTCTCCGTTTAAGTCTACAATATGGTGAATGTCTTTATTGAGTTGCTGTGCTTCTTTTTTTAGATCTTCTAGCCCGCCTTCTTCCATTATCGCACTAGAAAAATCGCTCGCAGTTTCTTTGAGCTTTCGAATCATATCACGCAGGTTACGCAGTGTTGCGGGTAGGTCTTTAGGGTTAATTACCAGTAAGGCAACCAACATAACCACGATTAATTCTGTGCCTGAAAAACCAAACATTAAGACCCCAATATTAAAAATATTACTGTTTTATAACAAAATTAACCAAAATTATCACGCTTTTATCAAACTATGATAAAATGAAGCAATTATTGATGATAAAACGAGCGATATACGTGCCACAAGACATACCTAGTGCAATACAATCACAGCTGGCTTCTGTGCCTATGCTCTTAGCGATGCTGGTAGAGCAGGGCGTTATTTCTTCAGCTTCTCAAGAAAAAGTGGTGAATGCGCTTCGCGTTAAACCGGAAGCTGGAAAGGCACGCTTTGCGGGCGATTTGTTGGTGGAGATGGGTATTTTAAATGAAAAAACCGGTGAGCCAGTTACTTCAGCCATAGTGAAGGATTGTTTGAGGCAGCAGTCTATGAAAAAAATTGATGCCGCCTTAAAAGATATGCAGCAAATTGTTGCAGGAGAAAAGCTTGAGGTGCCTGCATGGCTTAAACCCAACTGGGGGAATAATGGCCTGAATGCTCCTGCTTCTGATATCACCAAAGAAGATGGGCTTTCTGCAGCGGCAAATATGGCTCAGAACCTTGTATTGTTGGTAAATCGGCAGCCTGCCGTGGCAAAAGATGCCCAAACGATTGTGCTTGCACTGGCCAATTTGGCAAGAGGGATTGAGCAAGGTGATTCACCCAGAGTTCCGGTTTTAAAGAAAGGTGAAGAGTGGCTAAGCGAGGCTAAGAAGTTTGAAGCGTTAGTGACTAAAACAGGCGCTGCCTTAAGTGATAATGCAGGAAATGCTGTGGACGTAAAACAATTTGCACAGGCAAGATTTAAGGAAGTGACTTCTGCCTTAGAGCTAACGTTAGGCAGTCAAAAGCAAGAACCTTCGATGGTTAGGTAGCCTTGGTTAAATAATTGGTTTTTTAGAGTTAAGTGATACCCCCACTTG
>CAYGPX010000299.1:0-1522 GCA_964351935.1 uncultured Rickettsiales bacterium
GGCGCTTTATCATCGTGTTTGGTGGCTGGCTGCAATGCTGATTGCTATCGAAGTAGCGCTTGGCTATATCCGCTCTCAAGAGTGGTTGAGTGCTGAATCGGTTGCGGTCATAAATTTAGCGATGATGGCCTATGTCGGTTTTAGCGCGAGTGACTGGCGTGAGGCTGACTTGAAGCATAAAGGCTACACACTTATGGATGTGGTATCTGCGCGAGATGAAATGGAAGCACAGCAGCGCTTCTTGGATCAATATCTTTCAAGAAAAACAAAAATACAGCAAAATGCTATGCATGAGGCATTGGTATGAATGCACATGTGGTAGTGATCGATTATGGCTCGGGCAATTTGCGTTCGGTGGTGAAGGCATTAGAGCACATGGCGCCTGAGGGCGTAAGCGTGTCGCTGAGCTCTGAAAGTAAGGCGCTTGAAAGTGCAAGCCATATTGTGTTGCCCGGAGTGGGCGCATTTGGCGATTGCTTGCAAGGGCTAGAAAGCCTTAAGGATATGCGCGCAAGCCTTGAGAAGGCTGTTTTTGAAGATAAAAAACCATTTTTGGGCATTTGTGTGGGAATGCAGCTGCTGGCTGAGCAGGGGCTTGAACATGGTGTGCATAAAGGGTTTGGCTGGCTAAAAGGTAAGGTTGTGCCTATTGATAGCCGAAATGGAGCACTTAAGATTCCACACATGGGATGGAATGAACTCCGCCTAAACGGCTCTCACCCAGTGCTTGAGGGTATTGAAAGCGGTGCGCATGCCTACTTTGTGCATTCTTATCACTTTGAGTGTGAAGAGAAAACGCGTATAATGGCAACAGTGGAGTATGGCAAACCGCTTACTGCGGTGATAGCGAAAGGCAATATTGTTGCAACACAATTCCACCCCGAAAAAAGTCAGGAAGCAGGCTTAAGGTTGCTCCAAAACTTTATGAGGATGACATCATGACACAATCACCCGAAGTGGCAAACGAGCCTCCTGTAAAAGTATGCGTAGAGCGGCTGGATGAATTGAAAGGCGCTGACCTTATTGATATTTGTACAGCAACTGAAGATACCATAAAAGACGATGCTTACAGCTTTACGATTGGTCTGAACCGTACGCACTGCCCTCCGCGTGAGCGGCTGGAAAACTATTGGAAAGGCGTGGTGATCGTGCCGGAGCGCACATTGATTGTTGGGCGTTTAGATGGGGCAATTGCCTCCTCTATTCAGTTGTTGAAGCCTGCTCCAAGTAATCAGACAGCCATGTTCAGCGGAAATGTAGATCATCACTTTGTTGCTCCTTGGGCGCGGGGTCATGGGCTTGCAAAACGCTTACTGCAAGTGGCCGAAGAAGAAGCAAGAAAGGAAGGGCTTTCAATATTACGCTTAAGTGTGCGTGCCAACCTTGAAAGTGCTGTCACGCTCTATGAAAACGCAGGTTATAAGCGCTGGGGCGAGCTTGATAAGTATGAAATGGTTGATGGCAAAATGTTTGCAGGCTTTTTTTACTATAAAGATTTGTAGCATTTTATAATGGCTCTTAG